>CAZJVQ010000013.1:0-5499 GCA_964549605.1 Candidatus Woesearchaeota archaeon
GAAGAGAGTGTCTGAAATGTAAGAACAGATTCACGACACATGAGAAAGTAGATAGTATAAACATCTATATTATTAAAAAGGACAAAAGCCGAGAAAAATACAGCAAAGAAAAATTAGAAAAAGGGGTTGAAAAAGCGTTCGAAAAACGTCCAATTTCTAAAGAAAAAGTTGATCGGATGATTCAAGAAATAGAAGAGCAACTGAAAAAAAGAGGGAAAAAAGAAGTAGCTAGTTCAGTTGTTGGAGAGCTAATAATGAAAAAAATGAAAAAATTAGATAATGTTGCATACATTCGATTCGCTTCAGTTTACAGGAACTTTCAAGATCTAAAAGATTTCAAAGAGGAATTAAAAGAATTAAAATAAAATGGAAGAATTAAAACAATTAACACAATTGAATCTGAGGGAAAATCAACTTAAAGTAATAAAAGACAAATATTTGAAAAATTCCCCAACTGTAGAACATTGGCTGAAAGGCGTTTGCCACAATATTGCATTAGGGGATTTATTACATTCAGAATCTGTTACTGAAGCAGAAGTTTTTCAAGATATTAACAACAAAAAAACAGAATACGATTCAAGAGGGCAGCTTGCAAGAGTAAATTTAATTCACAAAGGAATTCTGGATCCTAAAGAAAGAACATTAAATTTCAAAAGATACATGGAAAACCTTGAAGATCTAAATATAAAATACCCTGGAATAATAGCTCAAACAGAAGACAAATTTTATGAACTTTTATCTAGCTTCAAGTTTTTACCAAATTCCCCAACACTAATGAATGCAGGAAGGGACTTACAACAATTAAGTGCTTGCTACGTTCTGCCTGTTGAAGATTCAATAGAAGGGATTTACTCTTCCGTAAAAAACATGGCACTAATTCATCAAAGCGGAGGTGGAACAGGATTCTCATTTTCAAGACTTAGACCAAGAGGAGATGTTGTTAAAACAACTCATGGAATTTCTTCAGGACCTCTTTCCTTCATGCAAATTTTTGACAAATCTACAGACGTAGTTAAACAAGGCGGAACAAGACGTGGAGCTAACATGGGGATATTGCATTACACGCACCCGAATATATTAGATTTTATAGACATGAAAAAAACTCCAGGTGTTTTAGAAAACTTCAACATTTCAGTAACAATTGACGAAAAATTCATGCAAGCAGTAAAAAACAATAAAGATTACGAATTAATAAATCCCCGAGACAAAGAAGTTGTAGGAAAGCTTAACGCAAAAGACGTTTGGAAGAAATTGATAAAAGGGGCTTGGGAGACTGGAGATCCAGGAATAATTATGATTGACAGAATAAATGATACAAATAGTAATGCCACACCACATTTAGGAGAAATAGAATCTACAAACCCTTGTGGAGAACAACCCCTACTCCCATATGAGCCTTGTAATCTAGGATCAATAAATCTTTCAAAGTTTGTAAAAGGAAACGATTTCAGTTATGAAGAATTAAGAGAATGCGTTTTTACAGCAACTCATTTCTTAGACAATGTAATTGATGTAAACAATTATCCAGTTTCAGAAATTGAAGAAATGGCTAAAAAAACAAGAAGAATTGGTTTAGGAGTTATGGGTTGGGCAGAAGCTTTAGTAAAATTAAAAATTCCTTACAGCTCTCATGAAGCATTAAAAAAAGCTGAAGAAGTTATGAAATTCATTAATGTATCTTGCTTGAAAGCATCAGAAGAATTAGCAGAAAAAAGAGGAATTTTCCCAGCTTGGAAAGGTTCAGTTTATGACAGAGAAAGTTCATTCTTTAGAGGACAAGAATATTTCCCAAGACATTCAGCAAGAACAACAATCGCTCCAACGGGAACAATCGGAATAACTGCAGGATTACATGGAGCAGGAATTGAACCATTCTTTGCAATCGCTTACGTAAGATACAACGCAGCAGGAATCGACTCCTTGAAAAAAGGAGAAACTCCAGAAAAAGAAAATACATTCTTTGAAGTAAACCCTTTATTTGAAGAAATTGCAAAAGAAAACAGTTACTTTGGATTAGGCAAAGAAGAACTTTACATGAAAATTAATGATAATCATAAAACTATATTAGGAATTAATGAAATCCCAAAACAAATTCAAGAATTATTTTTAACTTCTCATGACTTAACTCCTGAAGAACACGTTTACATGCAATGTGCTTTCCAGAAATATATTGATAACGCAGTTTCAAAAACAGTGAACTTAAAAAATTCTGCAACAGAAAAAGATGTAGAAAATGTTTATTTGTTGGCTTTTGAAAATGGAGCTAAAGGTGTAACTGTTTATCGTGATGGAAGTAAACAATTCCAAGTTCTGAATATTACAGATAAAAAAGAAGATAAAAAGAAAAAGAAAGATAGGACAAGAGAATTATCAGACTATTATATGATTGACACAGGACATGGCCCAATACACTTACACTTGAATTATGATGAAGATGGTCCAACAAAAGTCTTCGCCAACATTTCTCCAATGGGAACCGAAATCTCTGGGCTTTCAAATGCATTGTCAATTGTGCTTTCAAAATATTTCGAATTGGGAGGAGATCCAATAAGAATTTTAAAACATTTGAATTCAATAAAATCTGAAAAACCTTATGGATTTGGTAAAAACAGAATTGATTCAATACCTCATGCAATTTCAGTTGCGTTAAGAAATCATTTGATAAAAACTGGAAAAATAAAAACCATAGAATCTATGTCAGAAGATCTTAAAGGTAAGAAAGAAATGTTCCCAGAAAAAACAAAAGAAGCAGAGAAAAAATTACACTGTTCAAAATGTTTCAGTGCAAATGTTGGAATGGTTTCAGGATGTGCAGAACCAACATGTTTCGACTGCGGTTATTCTAAATGTAGTTAATTACACATATTTATTTAAATTTCAATTCTATTGATAATTATGTTTGAAAAAGAAAAATTAGGATTAATCCAGATTTATACTGGAGATGGAAAAGGTAAGACTTCTACAGGAATGGGTCTATTAGTAAGAGCTTTAGGAAGAGGACTAAAAGTAAAAATAATTCAATTATTCAAAAGAGACACCGGAGAACAATTCTTCTTCGAGAATTCTGGAATTGAGTATTTACAATTTAAGCCATTACATCCCTATTTCAAAACATATGAAGAAGGAGAATTAGAAAGTTTAAGAAAAGAATTTTTAGAATTTTGGGAAGAGGCAATAAAAGATCTAGAGACTTATGATTTAGTTTTAATTGATGAATTTGGTCCAGGAATAAATTGGGGAATAATTCCAGAAGATTTTGCTTTAAAATTTCTTGAAGAAAAACCGGAAAAAACTGAATTAATCTTAACTGGAAGAGATTTTCCAGAATCTTTAATTGAAAAAGCAGACTATGTTTCTGAAATTAAGAAAATAAAACATCCTTATGATGAAGGCACACTAGCAAGAGAAGGAATCGAATACTAATGATCATTTGGGTTCTTATGGCGCTTGACTTAATGGTTTTCACAGTATTAAGTCTAACTTACTTTAATTTTATCTTTTCAATACCCCTTCTAATTTCATCCTCATTTTACCTTGGATTCAAAGGATTTATCTTTAGGGATGTCATGAGCATGATTGATTCAGCAGTAGCAATTTATTTAATATTAATGATTTTTGGGATTCAAATAACCCTAATATATTATTTTATTTCTGGATGGTTTTTATATAAACTATTATTCACTTTGATAAGTTAAGACTATTGGACAACCTAAATTTTTATAAACTTATCAAAATCATTTATTTCAAGATGGGAAAAAATGGACCTTTTGGAAACTGGATTATAACTTATGCCGTTGGAATTGCTATGGGAGTTGGTATTGGGATAGCATATGAAAGTAGACAAAGTCTCCTAGAATCCGTTTCCTCTGAAGATAGAAATGGGGATGGCCTATCCGATTTCGTTATAGGAAATAGCAGAGGAGATAAAATAATTTTCCTCGCTAAAAAGGATGACTCTGGGAATATCAACTATGAATATTCTTCAAACAATAATTCTTGTTATTCTTGGTTAATGAATATAAGATAATATAAATCAAAATTCTATTTCTCTAAAATGATTCAAATAAAAATAAAAAAATTAAATCCTGAAGCAATTATTCCAAAATATGCACATCCTGGAGATGCAGGATTAGATTTGTGTTCTTGTGAAAATTATATATTGGGTCCTGGAGAAAGGGGAATTTTTGGAACTGGTTTATCAATAGAGATTCCATCAGGATATGTTGGACTTTTCTGGGATAAATCAGGAGTTGGCGCAAAAGGAATTAAAGTACTTGGAGGAGTTGCAGATTGCCACTACCGAGGAGAATACAAAGTTATTCTAACTAATCTCTCAAAGGAAAATTATACTATAGAAAAAGGAAACAAAATAGCACAACTTTTAATTCAGCCAATAGAAACAGCAGAAATTATAGAAACTGATGGATTAACTGAAACTGCAAGAGGTTCAGGGGGATTTGGAAGCACCGGTATCCAATAAGATTATTCGTTAAAAAATAAAAAAGATCCCTCTTTATGTCGCTCCTCCCAAATTTTATATCTCAAGTTATTATATAGTTTGTTTGAGTTCTCAAATATTTTCTGTGTTGCATATGAAGAATCTGTAGAAACAAACTCAGTTTCTATTTTATTTAGACGATTAGAAGTAGCAATTCTTTCTAATTTATCTTTAAAAAAATCATCCCCATTTATGGAAGTTTCATTATCGTCATCCCAAAAATAAACAACACGGTCCGAATATTCTAAAATCATCCTATTAAAATCTGTATTTAAACTCCTTCCGATATTCTCATGATACGTTATTTTTTTATCTCCAATGTGCCCCTCATATAATTTTTCACCATGATGAGAAATACAACCAAGCATAGGTAAAGTAGTAAGTCCTAAAGCAAAAGCACCAATAACACTTGATTTTAGATTCTTCATCTAGTCGTATAAAAAAGTTATTATTTAAACTTAATTAAGATAAATTATATATTTTATTAAAGTATCAATTAAATTTATAAACACTTTCAAACATTTCTTAAAATGACAACTAACGATAAAGTTCCAGAATTAAGCGAACAAGAATTCGATTCCTTTATCAAGGGGGGAACTGTTTTAGTTGATTTTACTGCAGATTGGTGTATGCCTTGCGTGATGATGTCCCCAATTATTGATGATCTGTCGGAAGAATTCTCAGGAAAAATAAAATTCGGAAAAGTAGACATAGAAGAAAATCACGACATTGCACAAAAATTCGGAGTGGTTTCAATTCCAAATTTTATTTTATTCAAAGACGGAGAACAAATCGAACAATTTGTTGGTTCCATGTCTGCCGACGACTTTAAAGAAAAGTTAGAAAAATTTATTTAATTCTATCTCGGTAACTTTAAAAATCCAAATTTATTCAATCAGTTATGGCTCTGTAGCTCAGTTTGGCAGAGCACTGGACTTTTAATCCAGGTGTCGTGGGTTCAAATCCCTCCAGGGCCATTTATTTCAAAATGAGTTTATCAG
>CAZJVQ010000013.1:5509-11720 GCA_964549605.1 Candidatus Woesearchaeota archaeon
GTTAGAAAGGAAAATTTCTATAGAGAGATTGCGGGAAATTTTAAAAAAATAGGGATGGTCGCTGGGGTTTTTGCAATTTGCGGACTATATTCTTTTAATGAAAATCCATTATTTGGAACAATTGCAACTTTTGGAGGAACTGGATTCGCAATATCTGATTTCAAAAATTATCTTAAGTATAATCAATACGCAAGTGATTTAAGAGAAAGATATCCTGCTTATTTTGATAGAGAATAATTTGAAAATTATCTATTTTTCCACACAAATCTTTATTAAAAATAAGGTCAAAAATAATTATGGCAAAAAAAGGTCTGATCGATTCAGTTTTTAATCCAAAAATTAGGTGGAACAAGAATAGATTCTGGATGGAGTGTAATCTCAAAAAATAGAAATACCTTTCCAGGAATAACAGAACCTCCTGAATTAGACGATGAAGGTGCAACAGGAAAATTTGATAACAAAGGAGCAATGTTTATACCTGGAGGATTAATTCTACAAAATAGTGATAAAGAACCGATTATCAAAATACCATATAATTTCAAAAATGGGGCTGAATCTTTCTGGGAAAACATGAGGGAATCTATGAAACATGATAATGCTACTTTACTTTACCATGATGGGTTTGCTTCCAGAGTAAATTTAGATAATGGTTTCATAAATGAGACTGCCAAAGATATAACTGAAGCAAAATTTCTTCCAACAGAACCTACAAAAAAGACTCCAAGAACAATTAATTCAATAGATATTAGTAGGAGTTTATGTCCAAATTATATCGAATCTCCCGATGGGGCTAGAACAACTGTTAGTTCCTGTGCTAGTTTAGGACTCTCATATCCTGTAGCTTTTTATAAAAAATTATTAAAAATAAGACAAGGAATAACAAAAGAGGAAGAAAATAAAATTTGGGAAGGTGTTCGTTCTGCAAGGCGACCAATAAAATATAATGACGAAATTCTAGCACATCCCCATGTTGTTGTTTGCCATTCTACAAGATATAAACAAGAGATTTTGACTGGAATTACTAGAATATTTGGGCACGGTAAATTTTGGGAATTGGCAACTATTACTTTAGAAGAAGTAAGATCAGACATGTATGAAGAATTAGGTATAACAAAAAAAGAATTTAATCCTGAGAATATAGTCTTAGAATATAAGGGGCATCAACATGCTTTCTTATTAAGAGAATATCCTAAAGCAAGTCCTGGAAAAAGATCTAAGAGAATTCATACCGCAGCTATTTCTCCAGAAAAAGACCTAAAATTGGATTTAAAGCAAATAACTTTAGAATCAAGAGAAAGATATAAAATCTGATTATCTTTTAGCATAAAGTATACCTGCTTTGTTTTTTTCACCTTTGACCTTTATTTTAAATTCATTTTTTCTTAAAAATTTCTTTAAATAATTAATATTCATTTTTTCATTATCTAAATTATCCCATTCTAAAGCCATTTTTTCAATTTTATCGAGATATTTTTTTGGAGCATTATATAAGATCTCATACTCTGAACCTTCGCAATCAAGTTTCAAGAAATCACATTTTTCAAGATTATTTATATCAAATATTTCTTTCAAAGTAGTACATCCAACATATACTTTTTTACCAGATCCCTTAAAGAAAAATGAATGCATACCACTGGAAACATCACTGATGTTTAATCCCCTTTTTTTATTAGATTCACTAACTGCTAGATTAAAAGGAACTACATTTTTCAAACCATTTAATTTTATATTATTCAACATCCTTTCAAAATGAATTGGAAAAGGTTCATAAGAATAAACTTTTCCTCTTTGAGACAATAATGAAGCATAAAGAGTAAACATCCCAATATTTGCCCCAATATCTATAATTGTATCTCCATTTTTAATCTCCATTCCTTTGGGGTTATAATTCTTAATCAAAAAGATTTCAAAAATATTTGCCAATCCAGAAGTTTCACCTTGTTTTTCAGGTTTTTTTATCTTAATCACTAAACCATTCCTTAATTTGTGAGTAACATAATTATTATTTAAAATTCCAAGATAATTAGCAAAAACAGGGATCCAATTTTTTATCCCTTTAATTAGTACAAAACTAACTGTAAATTTTCCATAAATTTTTTGAAAATTGATCATTAATTTTAACTTTTGAACTAATTAATAAATCTTCTCAAAATAATAGAATATCTCAAATTTCTGAACAAATCAAAAGGTTTTTAAAGCAATTTTTAGTTTCTTTTATTATTGTTCAGTTGCTAAAATAAATCAGTACGTTTTTAAACCATCTTCCAACACAATGCACATTCTCCAACCCAAACATTTGAAACTCAAAGAAAAAGAGTCTGAAGAGTTGTTACTCAAGTTAAATATTTCTAAATCACAATTACCAAAAATTTATTCTACTGATTCAGCACTACCTGAAGGTTCAGAAGTTGGTGACATTATCAGAATAGAAAGAGTTGGCCCCGACGGAAAAGTAAACACATACTACAGGGTGGTTGTTTAATCAGATGAAAAATAATCAACATATTGTGGTTAAAAAATATCTGTCTGAACACTCTTTAGTTGAATCTAACATTACTTCTTTTAACAACTTTATAGAACAAAGAATTCAAGAAATTGTCGATGAAATTTCTGAAACAATTGACAACGAAGATTTTGAAATAATTCTTGGAAAAGTAAATGTCGGAAAACCAAGAATAATCGAATCTGATGGAAGCTCTTCAGAAATATTACCTTATGAAGCAAGACTTAGAAACTTAACTTATTCTGCACCAATTACTTTAGAAATGACTGTAAAAAAAGATGGTCAAGTTGACTCTGAAGAAGTCGAAATTGGAAAAGTCCCAATAATGGTTGGAAGTAAAGTTTGTAATACCCATGGAATGTCCAGAGAAGAATTAATCGCTAACTACAACGACCCATTGGATCCAGGTGGTTATTTCCTTATCAACGGAAACGAAAGAATTATGGTAATGTCAGAAGATTTAGCAGAAAACCAACCATTCATTGAAAACAATCCAAAAGGTGAACTTCATTTAAGATTATTTTCTTCGAGAGGAACCTACAGAATTCCAACAACTATTTCTGAAAACAAAGAAGGAATTTTGGAAGTTAGTTTCAGTAGATTCAGAGACCTTCCAGCAGTTGTGCTTTTGAAAGCATTAGGAATGACAAAAGAATCCGACATTGCAAAATTTATCGGAAAAGAAACTGACAGTGTAATAGTTAATCTTTACGAATTTGTAAATATTTCAACACCAGAAGAAGCTATGATGCACATCGCAGAAAAGGCATCATTACAAGGAACCCAAAAAGAAATTTTAGACAGAGTAAAACAAAGAATTGATTCTTACTTATATCCACACATAGGGCAAAAGAAAGAAGACAGAATAAAGAAAGGAATTACATTATGTAAATTAATTAAGCAATTCTTAATTGCAAAAGAAAATCCAAAATTAAAAACAGATAAAGATCATTACGCAAATAAAAGAGTTAGACTTTCAGGAGACTTGCTATCAAGTTTATTTAGAGTTAATCTGGGAGTTATGGTTAGGGATGTTCACTATTCGCTTCAAAAATCTACAAAAAGAAAAAAAATATTTTCAATAAAAACTATCGCCAAGTCTACATTATTTTCACACAGAATAGAATCTGCAATTGCTACAGGAAGTTGGACTGGAGAAAGAAGTGGGGTTACACAGAACATGGATAAGACAAATTATCTAGCAATAATTTCACAATTACAAAGAATTTCATCTATGCTTCCATCTGAACAAGAAAATTTCAAGGCAAGAACATTACATCCAACTCACTATGGAAAATTCTGTCCAATCGAAACTCCTGAAGGAACTGAAATCGGATTGAGAAAAAACTTAGCTATTTTATGTCAAATTTCTACAAGAACAAATTTAGATGAAGTAAAATTCCTTAATGATTTAGAATCTCAAGGATTAGACAACCAAGGTGTTTCTGGAACTGATGTATTCCTTAACGGAAGATTTATCGGAACTGTTGGAATGGCCGAAGAATTTGTAAAAAATATGAAAGAATCAAGAAGAGATGGGAACTTGCCTTTACAATTAAACGTAAGAATTGATACTAATTTCGAAACAATAAACATTTCTACAGAAGCTGGAAGAGCTTTAAGACCTTTGATAATTGTTGAAAACGGAGCACCAAGATTAACTTCACAACATTTGGTACAATTAGAACAAGGAGAAATTGATTGGAACCATTTAATTAAGGAAAAAGTTATAGAATATTTAGACACCTCTGAAGAAGAAAATGCATTAGTGGGATTATATGAAAACGAATTAACATCAGACCACACTCATTTAGAAATTGATTCGATGGATTTGTTAGGAGTTGTTACCAGTTTAGTTCCATACGGAAATCACGATCAGAGTTCTAGATTGAACAGAGGAAGTAAGACTCAGAAACAAGCTTTAGGTTTGTACGCTGCAAATTACTTATGTAGATTGGACACAGACGTATCTATTTTACAATACCCTCAAAAACCAATAGTAAGAAGTTTCGTTTACGATTCATTAGATACTTATCCTGCTGGACAAAATTTAGTAGTAGCAATCATGACTCACGAAGGATACAACATGGAAGACGCATTAGTTTTCAATAAAGGAAGTATCGACAGAGGAGTCGGAAGAAGTTTCTACTTCAGACCACATTCAGCAATAGAAATGAATTATGCTGGAAGTTTAAGAGATGAAATTGTAATTCCAGATAAAGATGTTACAGGTTTCAAAACGGAAGAAAGTTACGTAAATCTTGAAGACGACGGAATCGTTTATCCTGAAGCAGATATTAATGAAGGGGAAGTTTTAATTGGAAAAGTTTCCCCCCCAAAGTTCTTGTCCGAAGCAAGAGAAATTTCAGTTAGAACAAAAAAAGAATCTAGTGTAACAATGAGACAAGAAGAAAAAGGAATTGTTGAATCCGTTTTCATAACACATGATTCAGAAGGTAACAAAATTGTTCAAGTTAAAACAAGAGATCAAAGAATTCCAGAATTAGGGGATAAGTTTGCTACATCTCATGGACAGAAAGGAGTTATCGGAGCAATAGTTCCAGAAAGCGATATTCCTTTTACTTCAAGAGGAATCAAACCAGATGTAATATTCAATCCACACGGACTTCCTAGCAGAATGACTATGGGATATTTGTTAGAATTACTTGCAGGAAAAGTAGGATGTTTAAGAGGAGAAGTTGTCGACGGAACACCTTTCTCTGGAGAAAACAAATCCGAACTTGAAAATCAATTGAAAGGATTAGGATTTAGATACGATGGTAAAGAAACAATGTATAATGGCGTAACAGGTAAAAGAATGGACATCAAAATATTCATTGGAGATTTATATTACTTGAAATTGAAATATATGGTAGCAAACAAAATGCACGGAAGAGCTTCTGGAAAGATCGCACTATTAACAAGACAGCCAATTGAAGGAAGATCTAGAGGTGGAGCATTAAGATTAGGAGAAATGGAACAGCAAGCATTAGTCGCACACGGAGCATCATTATTGTTGAAAGAAAGATACGACTCAGACAAAGTAGTTCTTCACATCTGTGAAAATTGTGGAACAATCGCAGTTGAAGATAATATTCGAGAAAGAATTTATTGCCCATCATGTTCCAGCGAAGAAGCAGAACCTGTAGAGGTTTCATATGCTTTCAAGTTGCTTTTAGAAGAATTACAAGGATTACATATTCAAACTAAATTCAAACTAAAGAACAAATACGAGTAAAACCTAAAGATCATAAATAAAATGAAAATAAATAAAATAAAAAAAGGAATTGTTGGATTGGCCATATTTGGAGTTGGTTCAGCACTTGGTATTGGAATAGGTAATTTTGTTCAAGAGATTGGTCAAGATAACAACCCTCGTATTATAAACATAATTGACCAGAATCACGACGGAATTCCAGATCGTACTTGTATAAGAGAATATGCCAATTACGATTATCAAGAATCAAATCTTTTGAGTGATAAATGTAGAAAACCCACAAAAAAAGAAATTTTTGAATACATAAATATGACCTCAAATAATATAATTTAAAATGATGAAAAAAATAGTAAAGAAGAAAATTAATGAAGTGAGATTTGTTTTGCTTAGTCCTGAAAAGATTAAGAAACTTTCATGCGCAAAAATTGTGACACCCGAACTTTATGATATTGATGGATATCCAGTTGATGGGGGTTTAATGGATTTGAGAC
>CAZJVQ010000013.1:11730-16341 GCA_964549605.1 Candidatus Woesearchaeota archaeon
AGGAGTTAGATGTAGAACCTGTGGTGGAAGATTAAAAGAATGCCTTGGCCATCCTGGAAGAATCGAATTAGCAAGATCAGTTATTCATTTGAAATACGTTCCACTTATAGAAACTGGATTAAGATGCTTCTGTCATGACTGTGGAAAATTAATGCTTAACGAAAAAGATATGGCAAAATATGCTCCTAACGATAGAGCAAAGAAAGCAAAGGATGCAAAAAGATGTCCACATTGTAGTATTGCGCATGAAAAAGTGAAAGTTGAAAAACCAACAAGTTTCTACATAGGAAAGAAAAGATTATTCCCAACAAAAGTTAGAGACATTCTTGTAAACATTCCTGATGACGAATTAAGAAAAATAGGAGTTGACCCCGAAAGCGCAAGACCAGAATGGGGAGTTTTAACTTTACTATTAGTTCCTTCAGTAACAATAAGACCATCCATTATTTTAGAATCTGGCGAAAGAAGTGAAGATGATTTAACACACAAACTTTCAGATATAATCAGAGCAAATCAAAGACTTTGGGAAAACTTAAACGCAGGAGCGCCAGAAGTTATTATTGAAGATCTTTGGGATCTATTACAATTCCACGTAACAACTTTCTTCGATAATGCGGTTACAAAAATTCCTCCTGCAAGACACAGAAGTGGTCAACCTTTGAAAACAATAACTGAAAGAATTAAAGGTAAAGAAGGAAGAATCAGAAAAAATCTAGCAGGTAAAAGAGTTAATTATTCTGGAAGAACAGTTATTTCTCCAGACCCTTCAATCAATTTCAATGAAGTTGGAGTTCCTTTCGAAATTGCCAAAGTAGTTACAATGGCCGAAACGGTAAACGATGTTAATATTGAAAAATTAAAGAAATTGATAGATAATGGAAGCAAATACCCTGGAGCAAATTATATTATCAGACCAGATGGAAAAAAGAAAAAGATAACCGACGATTTAAAAGAAGAAATCATGACTGAAATTATACCTGGCTATAAAGTTGAAAGACATTTACAAGATGGGGATATAGTTTTATTCAATAGACACCCAAGTCTACATAAAGGAAGTCTAATGGCTCATTACGTAAGAATTTTGCCGGGAAGAACTTTCAGATTACATCCAGGAACAACATTCCCATATAACGCAGATTTTGATGGAGACGAAATGAATATTCATTCTCCACAAACAGAAGAAGCAAGAGCAGAAGCAATAAATTTATTGGATGTTAATGAAAATTTGATGTCTCCAAAAAACAATACAAATTTCTTAGGATTCAACGGAGATGCGATCACAGGAAATTATTTATTGGGACTAAAAGATCTTCCAGCAGACTACGCAAATCAATTAATGTATAATTCTGGATTCAACAAATCATTCTCTAAGAAAAATATTTCAGGATTCGAATTATTTTCTGAAGCACTTCCAAAAATGAATTTCACAAATAATTCAATTGATATAAAAAACGGAAATATCACATCAGGTAAAATTGATAAAACTCTTTTCGGACAAGAAGACGGAGAACTTGTAAAAGAAGTAGATAAATTAGTTGGAAGAAAAGAAACAATCAAGACTTTGAAAAATTTGTATGATTTAGGAGTTAACTATTTATCTGACAGGGGAATAACAATATCTTTAGAAGATTTGAACTTACCTCAAAAAGCACTTGATGAAAGTAAAGAAATTATCAAAAGAGCAGACAAAAAAGTTGAAGACATAATCGAAGAATTTGAACATGGAACTCCAGAAATAATGCCTGGAAGATCAAAAGAAGAAACAAGGGAAATAAAAATCCTTCAAACTCTTAATGAAATTAGAACAAAGATTGGGGAAATGGTTAAGAAAGAATTCCCAGAAGAAAATCCGGTTAATCATATGATTGCATCTGGGGGTGGAGGAAACATTTTGAATATTACTCAGATTGCTTGCTGTGTTGGTCAACAGGCTTTAAGTGGTAGAAGAGTTGACATCGGTTACAATCAAAGAACATTATCATTCTTCAAAAAAGGAGAAATCTCACCAGCTTCCAGAGGATTCATTAACAGTTCATTCATGAAAGGCCTGCGTCCAGATGAGTTTTTCTTCGGAGCTGTAACAGGAAGAGATTCACTTATGGATACTGCACTAAGAACTCCAAAATCTGGATATTTATATAGAAGATTGGCAAACGCTTTCCAAGATTTGAAAGTAGAATACGACGGAACAATCAGAGATAGCAACAATAATTTAATAGAATTCCAATATGGACACGATGGAATGGATGTATCAAAATTACATCTTGGAGAAAAAGTCGCTCCAGGAGAAGCAATCGGAATAGTAACCTCACAATCTTTCGGAGAATCATCTACGCAGATGGTTTTGAACACTTTCCATATGGCAGGTGTACAAGAAATGCAGGTTACAGCAGGTCTACCAAGAATTATAGAAATTTTCGACGCAAGAAAAAAGCCTTCATCTCCAAAAATGGATATTTTCTTATCTAAGAATTACAATGACGAAAAAAATGCAAAAATATTCGCAGAGAAAATAAAAGAAGTTAAAGTTAGTGAAATTGCTTCAGAAATAAAATTGAACTTCAATGATAAAAGCATCGAAATAGTTTCAGACAAATTAGGACTTAGACAAGCGCACATGTCTTTGAAAACAGCAGTAGACAAATTGAACGATCTTGGATTCAGCGCAAAGGAAAAAAACGATTCTATAATCTTGAAAGTTGATTCATTAGATTTCAAAGAAATTTACAAGCTTAAAGAAAAAATAAAGAAAACAATAATTACTGGAGTTAAAGACGTTAAAGAAGTTGTTGTTGTAAGGAAAGATTCAAACTATATTGTTACGACAGCGGGAACAAACTTGAAAAAAATTGTTGAAATGAAAGAAGTAAATGTTGACAAAACAATTTCAAATGACTTCCACGAAGTTGTAGAAGTTTTCGGTATTGAAGTTGCAAGACAATTAATAATTGAAGAGATAAAGAAAGTTCTTAACACACAAGGTATAGATATAGATATAAGACATTTAGAATTGGCTGCTGACGCAATGAGCAACACAGGAGTAATCAAAGGAATTACTAGGATGGGAATTATTGCGCAGAAAGCTTCAATATTAGCAAGAGCAACTTTCGAAACACCAGTTAAACAATTCGTGAACGCATCCATAAAAGGAAGTAAAGATAAATTAGCCAGCGTCATAGAAAACATAATCCTTAACCAACCAGTTCCAGTTGGGACAGGACTTCCAGGCCTTATGGTAAAGGTAATTGGTTCTTTAGCAAAAAAGAAGGCTTAAGTTTTTAAACAAGAAATTACTGGAGAATTCAAGAGAGATTTTCTAAATATAAAATGGCTAATACGATAAATATGCAAGATATGCGACATTTGAACTTATTCGGAAGAATAACTCAAATAAGTACAAGATTCTGTTTCAAATATAACGAACACATAATTTTCGGAGTTCCACATCATCTTATTCCAAAAGCAATTGGTGAAAACGGAAAAAATCTGAAAAAACTTAGTGAAATCATGGGTAAAAAAGTAAAAGTTGTTCCAAATCCAAAAGGAGTAGAAGAAGCAGAAAAATTCATAGAAAGAATAATCAGCCCTACAAAATTCAAAGAAATGGAACTTGTTGGAGATGAAATAATCATTACTGCAGGATCCCAAAATAAAGCAGCTTTACTTGGAAGAAATAAAAGAAGGTTGTTAGAACTTCAAATAATTGTAGAAAATTCTTTTGGAAAAGATTTAAGAATTATTTGAGAAAATTAACGCTTTGTTGATTTGTAATTTATGACAATGATAAGTCCAGTTAAAATCACAATTAAAGTTACAAATGATGCAATAACCACTGTTCCACCCATTCCAAGAGTGTTAATTACTGCACCTGTTATTGTTCCAAAGAAACCTGGAGTAGATTCTTTTGTTACTAATATTTCCCCCTCATCAATACCGCAAACTCTTGATGTTGATGATTTAGAATTTGATGTGCCACATTTTGCAATATCCTCACAGGTTCTTGTTTGTTTCCCTTCCATACATTCGCTCCAATTACCACATTGCCATTCTTCATAACAAACATATGAGCTACCACTTCCTCCACCACTGCTGTCACCACCGCCACCAGTTGGATTAGATGAGACCACAACATCATTTTTTATTGAATTGCCAATATTATGTCCAACTCTATCTGTTGCATAAACTGTATATGAATATTGCCCTACTTCCAAATTAGCAGTATCAGTAAAACTTAATGTATCGGAAGAAATTTCTTCTAAAAAGTTTCCATCCCTTTTTACAGTGTAATAATCAATTCCACTACAAGAAGGAGCATCCATAGCAGAATCCCATGTTAAAAGTATATTTCCCACGTTACCTGAAACTTCAAGATTTTGAGGGGCAGAAGGAGAATCAAAATCAACACAAAAACCTTGTGCTGCTACAAAATTAATCAGTGAAAATAGGATTAATAATAAAAAAATCTTTGTTTTCATTTTACAATTTTCCTTCATTACCTAACACATCTTTTGCTTCTGCATAAAGCCAGTAAGAACCACTTTCATTTAAATTATGTTCAGTCATGTTAAATTCTGCTTCATAAAATCCAGAAGTATATTCAATTTCAGAAAT
>CAZJVQ010000013.1:16351-18755 GCA_964549605.1 Candidatus Woesearchaeota archaeon
AGTAACATTTAATCCAGCCCCTTCGGAAGGAATTCCCAAGCTGACTATTTTATATTTTATACTTGAATCATCAATATTATACATATCTGTAATATTAAGCTTTATTTGAATTACTTCATTTAATTCTGAAAAGATTTCATCTTGAGAGGGTTCAACTAATTTGATTTTAGGGCCTTCATAATCTGGTTCCATTTCCATTAGTTCTACCGTAACATTATATTCTCCAGTGTAAAGTGCTGGATTAGAAGACATATTTAAAGTAACCTTATCTCTTCTATCTAATTCTAAAATATCAAGATAATTATTTGGATCGTAACAATAAAATACTCCTGTAGGGATATCTGTTTCTTCGTAAAGAACTCCTTGCTGAATTCTAAATTCTGCAGAATCTTCAACACACTTTAAAGGGAAAACTTTTCCTAAAAAAGGATTAAAAAATGAATACTGTTCTACAAGCCCACTTAATTGAAAATCTCCTTTCCAGACGGGATAAGTTTCATTTAAAGAGTTAATATTTACTTTTAGTACCAAAGACGCATCAGGGTTATTTAATCCATCATTTTCATAGTCAAAATTAAATGTTGTTGAGGTTGTTCCACCTGCAATAAGATTGGAAATATCTAACGAAGGGCTAAGATTAGTTATTGTCCCTGCTGTTACAATTCCAACTAAGAAGATTGCAGTTATTATTAAAGCTAAAGTTTTTTGTTTCATATTGCTGATACCTCAATTCTTGAAATTCCATCTGTCCTATCTTTTCCAACACTAATCCAATATTCTTGATTTTCGTCTCCATTCCCCCTTAATTCTAATCCAATTCTTTCATAATTTTCTAAATCAATTTCAGTATTTGATTCACATGAAAAAGTGTATTTTGTAAAAGAAGAAGTTGCCCCAATTGATACGGGATCTGTAACTTCACATATTGTGATTTCATTATTCTCTGAATTTAGTTTTACGACTCTTGCCTGGATAGTATTTCCTGAATTATTTGTTTTCATCCAAACTTTCATTGTAAACATTGTTCTATAAAATTCATTCACATCTAAACCTTCTGTTTTGAAGACTAATCTGTGCCCATCCCAAAAATAAATATTTTCTTCTAGAGGTTCTTCATTAACATAAAGTTTGTGGTAAACCCCTCCGTCACTATGTTCCCCATCTAAATAAAACACAGGACCCTCAACCGTTACACTTCCCTCAATCCTCCCAAAATAAGTTAGAAAAGAAGCAGACACAATTCCAATTAATAATATCCCTAAAATCAGCGTTGCTATTTTTCTTTTCATTCGTTTCTTTCCTCGTGTTTGGTTGCCTTTCGGCGTGATTATGAACCCTCGTTTAAGGGGGATTTCATTTTCCTCTCTTTCTGAATTTCCCTTAAAAAATAAATAGGAAAAATAAAAATAAATTATTTGTTTATGCTACTGGATTTACTGTTGTAGTTATTGTGTAAGTATCTGGTAACATCATCTTAGGAAAGTCAGTTACTATAGAGAAATCTACATCCCCCTCAACGGCGCTTCCTGAACCTGCTGGAACAACTATTCCATTTTCAATCACATTTACACTATTTACTTCAATGTTCTTTACTAATGCCGTTGTAGTAGTTGCATCTCCCCATTCACCAACTGCTACTTTTACATATAATATTGTTTTAAGACCTACTGCATCTATAACTTCTGCTAAATTACATGGAGACGCTTGTGTACAATTACCATTAGTTCCATGACTTACAATATGGAATGATAAACTACTTTCATCTTGTGTATATTCCGTATCTATCACTTTTCCAGTATCTTGCATACTAACAGCCCAGTCATCTTGAAGTCCGTCATTATTTGTATCAAGTCCTAATACAAAATATGGTGAAAATCCACTTGTAGTTTCAGTTAACTCATAATCAAAACTCAAAGAAGTTACAGCACTAATTAAAGTTGAACCATCTTGAGTTACAACTCTATCCCAGTTCTCTACGCCTCCAGTTGTGCTTATTTCAAATATTGCAGTTGAAGTAACTTCACAATCATCCGATGTTGAATTAACACATATAGTATCTAATCTAACTATACCCTCCACATTAGCAGTATTTCGTAATTCATAATTATCCGAAGAAACTGTTTTTTCTTCTAATGAAGTCATAGTAACTCCATAAGTTATAGGTGTGTTGTATGAAACTCCATCTACACTTAATCCTTGATCAACAGTAACCAAACCAGTTATCTGCGCAAAGTATGGAATCAAAGCAGCACTAACCAAAGCCATTCCTAAAATGAAGATAGCAAATACTGGTATTGCCTTCCCAAATATATTAACTTTCTTTTTCATTAATTTTTTCATATTTTTTTATTTAAACCTCCTTTCAATTATATTTTGAATTATCCTTAAAGGATAATGAATATTA
>CAZJVQ010000014.1:0-18238 GCA_964549605.1 Candidatus Woesearchaeota archaeon
ACAGCATGAAACACCCAAACCAAAAGCAACAGAACATGAGAAAAAACCAGAACCAGCTCCCACTAGCAAAGAAACAGGGAAAAAAACAGGGGGAGAGGATATAACAGATTATGAAAAATCAATCTCCGCAAAATAAAATTCTTAAAGAATCATTAGAATACCCATTGGATGAAAATCAAAAAAAACTTTTCTTATTATTATTTACTAAAGAACTTATTAGACATTCATTAAAAGAACCATACGAACCAGAAAAAGTCCCTGCACATGGTTTCGTAAAAAAAATTCCTAAACCTAAAGAAAATCTAAAATCTCTTGTTAAAAAAGAATTATCTCGAGAAAGGATTCAAGAAAAAGAAGATCTTGGAAAAGCAGTAAATAAAACAAAACAATTTAAGCCTTCATCAAAACAACTAACCTCTCAAATAAGAAATGTAGGAATTCCAAAATTAAGAGTTCCTAGAGCAAAATTACCTCAAAGATTTGAATATCTAAAACCAATGATTACCGAAAAAAGAATTGATCTTGGAGAATTGAATATATTAGTAAATAATCCACACATTAGAGAAATAGAAACTAAAGGTCCAAATGAAAATGTTTTTGTTTTTGGAAATGCAGGCAAAAAGCAAACAGAAATAATTCTTAGTAATGAGGAAGTGGACGAAGTAATTAATAGATTCTCAAAAGCAGCAAAAATACCTATGTTTGAAGGATTATTTAGAGTAGTTGTTGGAAAATTAATCTTTTCTGCAGTAATTTCCGAAGAAAGAGGATCAAAATTTTTAATAAAAAAGATGGCTCAGAATACTGCTCCAAGAAAATAACTATTCCTTCTTTTCTTTATCTGCCATATCCTCAATAATATCTTTCATCTCATGATCTTTAGAAGAATCTTTAACCTCTCTTGAAACCTCATCAGCAAGTCTTTTAGCTGTTTTTCCCTTAGACTCAAATCTGTTTTCAAAGAATCCTTTTTTCAACTTAATCTCGTTTTGTCGTTTTTTCGCTTCCCACATATTATTATGTAATTCTTGAACATTATCTATAGTAGAATGAATAACTTTATCCGATCTTCTCAAAGCATCCTTAGTATTCCTAAACATTTTTCTTGAAAAAAGAGCTGTAGAATTAAGCTGCCTAGAATAATTTTTAATCTTTTTCTCCATCCCCTTAAATTCTTTTACAGGATGTATTAACTTATTAGACTTCAAATGACTAAACAAATCATTAATAAAAATTGTTGCATTCTTCCTTATTATCTTATGCCTTCCATGATGCTCGATCTTACCACTCTCGAATTTTTTAACAGCACTAATAATTTCCCCCAATGCATTTGAATGTCTTCTTGTGAACTTGCCTTCGTTGACAAAATATTTTTCAAAATCTTCAACTAATTGTTTATGGGACTTTGCACCAAATACCTTGATTAAAAGTTTATGTATATCTTTGTATATTTCTCTTGTTGCTTTCAAAGACTTTCTTGCAAAATCTTCAAACTGAACTTCCTCTTTTCTAATTGCAATCTTCTTACTTGTAAAATCAATCTTATCAAATTCTTTAGTTAGTCTAGATTCTGGAAGAGAAGGCAACTTAAATCTTAATTTTGGTAATTTGACAGAAGGTAAATTAATCTTTGGTAATTTAAATTTAGGAACTTTTATCTTAGAGACCCATACACTTATCTTAGGAGTCTTTATCCCAATCTTAGGTAAACTAAACTTAGGTAACTTGACAGAAGGTAAATTAATCTTTGGTAATTTTATTTTAGGAAGTTTAAATCTTAGTAACTTCAATTTAGAAGCTTTTAACTTTTTGAATTTTTTCTCGTCTTCCTTAATCTTCTTTCTTAAAATAATATCTTTTTGTTTCAACCATTTTTCCTCTCTTTTAATGAAATCTTTTTCTTGTTTCAATTTAGGTAATTTAAAAGAAGGTAACTTAAATCTTAATTTTGGTAACTTAAGAGTTTTTAATTTAGGAATTTTTACCTTAATTTTTGGCAAACTAAACTTAGGTAATTTGACAGAAGGTAAATTAATCTTTGGTAATTTTATTTTAGGAAGTTTAAATTTAGGCAATTTAATTTTCAACTTTGGAACTCTCAAGCTTCTAAATTCTTTTTCAGTTGACAAAATACCTTTCTTCAAAACCAAATCGCTTTTCTTCAATAATGCTTTTTCTTTATCGAATCTTGGAGCTTTTAACGTCGGTAATTTGAATTTGGGTAAAGTAAATTTAGGTAATTTAATCTTAGGAACTCTTAGCACTTTCAATTTTTTCTCAATACTTTCACCCCTATCTTTAATGAAACCAGAAGTTTCAACAAATACTTTTTCAACTTTCTCAATTGTTTTCTTAGTTTCCAATAAAGTTCCTTTTTCAACAACTTTCAATTGTTTGGATGTGTTTAAACCAAATATTTTGAAGAATCCAAAAACATTCCCAAAGAATGAACTTATTGCCTTCCAAGGATGAATCTCTAATTTAGGGAACTTCCATTCTTTCTTTTTTTGTTTTTTCTTAAATATCTTCTTAGATTGCTTAGATTTTTCTTTGTACTTATTTTTTAATCTTTTTTCAATCCTTCTTTTCTCTAATAATTTTTTCCACTTAGAAATTAATTCTGTCTTTTTAGAAAAAATTATAATAAATGCAATTAAAATAGATATGAAAATAAATAAGAAAATATAGTAGATAAATGGTAAAATTTGTCTTATAACTCTAGACAAAATTAGAAGAAGATTAAAGTAGAAAATAACAAATCCAAATAATAAAATCAATAGTGAAACCAAAATTGTCAATTTATATTTCATAATCAATCTTGCTTCCTCTTGAATCCCTTGAACAACTCTTCTTCTTTCAATATAGAATATCAATGATAAAATTAAAAGAGCCATAAAAGTAAGTAAAACAATTAAATATGGTTTGAAATCATCAGGTTTAGCAGGACTTATGAATGCAATCTTATCATCAACTGCTATCTCAATTGTTCTATGTGATTTGGCAACATAATCATCATGAATTACTTCAATGTTGAATGTATAAATTCCAGATTCAACAGAGCTTGGTAAAAAGATTTTTGTCGATTCTGTTTTCTCCTCAAAACTACCAATATAAATTGTATCCGAACCTGAAGAAATAACTTCTCCATCCTTTTCAATCCAAAAACTAATTTCTACATCATCGCTAATGTCTGCCATTCCTTTAACAAAATAAGTGAAATCGAAAAATTCTCCAAGTTTAACAGGAGATTCAAACTCAATTATTTTGATATCAAACAACTGAACACATTTATTTTCCCAACAAACTTCATCTGCTACAGTACATTGGCTATCGTTCAAACATTCATAAATGAATCCTCTTGCACCACCGCCCCCACCAGGACCAGGAGTAACATCTGAAGGAGTCTCATCAGTACTATACTCTGAAAATTGTGTAACTGTAAATTCTAAAGTTCCGCCAGAAAATCCGACTTCAGTACAAATTGGAGCTAAACAAGCAATCCCATCTTTCAGAACTCTTGGATTAGAGAAAGTTAAATTATACAAGAACAATGTAGCAGGTTGATTAAAATTTGGAAGATTAACTGAATCTAAAGAAATCGAATTATCTGAAATGTTCACATTAGTATCCAAATCTAAAATATCATCGTTAGGAGTAATATCATTAGTTAAATTCAAAGCGACACTAAACTCTATTCTTCCAGCAGAGGTATTTTCTAGAATTATCCTTGAAAGATTCTGTAGTTCAGTATAAGAATAATTCTCAAATCTTGTGGAATTTCCTTTTGTAGAAGTAATTTTAAATTCATCATAAATAATATTGAGCCTACTATTATTAACAAAGAAAGTAACATTCTTCGAAGTTTCGCCATTGCTATTGTTTGCGTAAAGATAAAGCGTCTTTTGCCCCTCAGAAATATTAAACGTAGTATTTCCAGTTACAGTTACATTCATATCACTATCATTAGTATACCATACAAAATCTTCATAAGAAACCGCAAAATCTAATGGGAGAGAGATATTTGAAATATAAGTTGCATTATCTGGATTAATGATTGTCAAACTAGGAACAATTAATGAAACATTTCTTGTTGTTA
Source organism: Candidatus Woesearchaeota archaeon (assembly GCA_964549605.1). Classification (GTDB taxonomy): domain Archaea; phylum Nanobdellota; class Nanobdellia; order Pacearchaeales; family GW2011-AR1; genus CAZJDG01. Next base: position 4,097 of record CAZJVQ010000014.1, read on the forward strand.
AAGAAACAGCATTTCCAGAAGTATCATTCACAGTTACATTAAAAGAATAATTTCCTGCAGGCAGATCAGTATAATTAATTGAGAAAAGACTTGTTGTCGAAGTGTTTTCCCTTTCCAAACCATCAGAATCATATAGATAAATGGTGATAGTATCTAAATTATCATCCGAAGCAGTCACATTAACTTGGACAAAATTCCTTCCAAAAGAAATTTCTGAAGTTTCAGTGGGAGAAACATAAGTTACAGTGGGATATATTGTATCAACCAAAAATGTAACAGAAGAGGAATTTTCATTTCCTTTATCATCGTTTGCATAGACAGTCCAAGTATTACTTCCTTCAACAGAAGTTACAATAAAGTTAGAACAAGATGGGTCTGGGGTGGAATTTGAAGCCCCTTCGTTAAGAGAATACCAACATTCATTCAATCCAAAATTATCTGAAGCAGTATAATTCAATTCGGTTTGAGCTACAGAATAATTAGTGCCAGTCACAGGATACTGAACAGCAACGGTTGGGGAAATGACGTCAGCCTCAGTAACATTCAACCACCAAGTTTCAAATGCGGAAGTATAATTCTCATTTCCAGAATAAAGAGTTGTAATATTATATAAACTAATAACTGAAAAATTAGACAAATTACTCAAAGGACTTGAACCGCTTTCAGATAAAGTATCATTAATATAAAGTTGGATATTTCCAGAACCCGTTTCTAAAGTACCGTTCAAATAAATAACTGTAAATTGTTCCATTGTCAAATTAGATCTAGAATTATCAATATAAGTAAAAACTGAACCAGTTCCTTTAGTGATACTAAATTCAGCTTCATCAACAGTATTAGAATAATTCACAGTATCAATTCTTTGAACACTAAAATTGTAAGCACTTGCTGCTAAAGCTTGCTCAGTATTATTTGTAATTGTAGTTCCATTTCTTGTTAAAGTAAAAGCAGTTGTACAATCCGTTGAAACATTAAATGTGGCCGGATAAGTTATTCCAGAAGATTCATTGAAAAGAACGTTACAAGAATCTGCTGATTGTGCAATTGTCAAATTACTTGAATTAGTGTAAACAGTATAATTTGCATTTCCTGTTGTATTATAAGTGTAATTATAAACCCCTGCAGCCAAAGTTGATACATCAGTTTCCCCAGCTAAAGCAACACCATCACGATATAATATACAAGTTAATTGCGATGAACAATTACTTCCTGTTGCATTAGTTTCTGTTCCATAAGTCTCAGAATTTGAAGGAGTCAAAACCAAACTCAAAGCAGGAGTAGCTTGACTAACAACAACAGTAAATATTGTCCAATTAATATTTTGTATTGAATCATTAATAGTTACATTCAAGGCATAATTGCCAACAAACAATGGAGAATTATTTGTTAAAATTCCCGTTACATAATCTATTGAAAAATCAGAAGTATCATTTAAATAGAATCCTCCAAAACTCACAGCATCTGCAGCATCAAAATCGGCATTAACATTAACAGTTCCATAAGTTCCAGAAACATTTGAAGGAATTGTTGTAAAATAAGGTGGAAGATCAGGAGTTATCCTAAATTCTGCATCATCATAAGTATTTGAATAATTCACTGTATCAGTTCTCTGAACGCTGAAATTATATGCACTTGCTGCTAAACTTTGTTCAGAATTATTTGTAACAATTGTTCCATTTCTCCTTAATGTAAAATCGGCAGCATCACTATTACAATCAGTATAAACTCTAAATGTAGCTGGGAAGGTTATCGGAGAACTTATATTAAACAATACCTGACAATTTCCTGTATTTTGATTGATAATTAAAGTTTGAGGATACATACTTGCATTAAGAGTATAATTGTATCCTCCCGTTGTATTCAAATTATAACTATAGCCCCCAACACCCAACAAAACTGATTCTCCGAAAGAAGATTTATTGACTCCATCTCGCCAAACATAATAATTCAAATCCTCATCTCCTGAATTGCTTTCTGTAAGATTAATTGTTACAGAAGTCGGATAAGTTACAATCCAGGATTCATTATTTGTTAAACTTCCTGTAGGAATTGCCTGAGAAATACTAAATTCAGCTTCATCAACAGTATTAGAATAGTTCACTGTATCAGTTCTCTGAACAGAAAAATTGTAAGCACTTGCAGCTAAAATTTGCTCAGTATTATTTGTAATTGTAGTTCCATTTCTTGTTAAAGTAAAAGCAGTTGTACAATCCGTTGAAACATTAAATGTGGCCGGATAAGTTATTCCAGAAGATTCATTGAAAAGAACGTTACAAGAATCTGTATTTTGTGTTACAGTATAATTGAATTGATCAGTTGAATTCCAAACATCAATTGTATCATTCGCATACATTCTCCAAACATAATAATCTGCAGCCAAATCAGTATAATCATAATACCAAACAGTAGAAATATTTGGAGGAGTATAATTTGTTAAAACTCCTGTAAAATTGTGTTCTATCCAAACTACACTAACGCCATTATCATCGGTCCAAGTTGTATTGAATTGATAACTTGCTCCAACACTATAAGCTGAAGAATCGGCAGGAGATTCTACATAACTACTGGATTGTGGGGGTTGATCTGAAGTAAGTGAAATATATCTATCAGAAGTAACATTGTAATTTCCAACAGAATCGTAAGTACTCACATTATACCAATACAAGACTCCATCATTTGATAAACCAGTCCAATTAATTTCCAAATTCTCCGTTGTTCTAAAAATTTGATTTACTTCTCCAGTTGAATTATACAAAGTAAAAGTTATATTCTGGAAATTTGTTTCGGTTAAAGAAACATTTGCATAAATCCATTGCCTATTGAAAGAAGTCCCATTGTTTTCTGTTGGAGAAATAAAATCAATTTGAGGAATTATTGAATCAACAAAAAAAGCTACCTCCATAGTTCCATTCAAATTTCCAAAGGAATCATTACAAGCAAAAATCACATTTGTTTGACCTTGATTCATTGAAACATTTGTATCATCCCAGAAGTCTCCATCGTTATTAGTCAAAGTATAATTTGTGGCACCCCCATCAAAAGTATATCCACAAGAATTGATTCCTACAATATCAGTCGCGGTTACATTAAAAAGAATTGAATTTGTAATATAAGATTGATTTTGAGGATCATTAATTGTAACTAATGGCATTGTTGTGTCAATGTTTAAAGTTCTGTTTGTATCACTCCAATCTTCATTCCCAAGAGTATCATTACACCATACTCCCCAAATATGTCCCAATCCATCAGGAATTTCTCCCACACTAACTGTCCAAACCGTATCATTGACTCCTGTTGAATTAGTTTGATTAGCAACCCAATTTCCAGACCAATTACCATATAATATTATTGTATCGACGTTCGCATTATCTGAACAGCTCAAATCAAAACTTACTGTGGGTGAAGAAGAGTTTAAAGTATCTACAGGATTTGTTCCAAAAGCAGCCGTTGGAGGAATTATTGGAACAGAATATTCTTGAAGGTCGGTAGTATTCCAACCATTTGCCGAATCATTTGCATATTGCCTCCAACCAATAGCTTTACCCTCACAAGCAGCAGGAACAGTCCAAGATAAATTAGCAAATTGATTTGTCCCAGATAGAGTTATATTTGTAACATTTGCAGTCGTACTACAACTTGCCCCAGTTCCATTAACTTCCAATGTTGCCCAACTTAAGTCTCCACCAACATCACTCCAAGAAACATTATGGTACACTTGATTTCCAGCACCAGCAGAAGTCGCAGAAGGGTCTGTCCATGTTGGAGGAATAGTATCAAGTGTGAAAGTTCGATTTGAGGTAGCAAAACTACATTGAGAAGCATTATCACAAGCATAATAATTCCACAAATAAGTACCATCAGAAATTGTTTTAGAAAATGAAGTGGCAGTATCATTTACAGGAGTTGAATTTGTTTCGTTAGCATGCCAACCCCCATTCCAATCACCATATATTGTTATATTTTGTAAGAGCAAATCATCTGAGGCTGTTCCAGTAAATGTAAAAGCAGTTATAGTGGTATTAAAATAATCAATGGGAGAGCTCAAAGTTACTATTGGAGCATTATCTGTTGGAGGTACATTAACATTTAGTGGACTATTTGTTGAATCCGCAGCAGAACATCTATCAGTAATATCACAAGCAAAACCAAAATAATTCTGTGCACCAGAGCCAGTTGAAGTCCAATCACAAGTATTTTGAGTATCAGAAGCAACAGAAGAAGAAGAAGCACAATAAGTAGTTGCCGCACAAGTTGGAGGACTGGGATCATTACCTGTTGGAGCAGTACTAGTTGTGCATATTACTAACCACCAAGCATCACCATTGTTATCGTTTGCAGTTGCTGTAAATGTAACTGGATTTCCTTGGTCTACAGGGTCTGGAGCATGCGCTGGAGAAGTAGTAAAAGTTGGTGCCACTTTAGCCCCTCCAGCTTTTATATTTGTAGTTAAAAATAAAGTAAATATTAAAATAACTACTAGTAGGAATATAACATTTCTTGTACTAAAGATATTTTTGTTTTCCATTTTAAGGTAAAAAATATTTCAACTCTTGTTTAGTTGTAAGGCCCCATTTTTTCCAATTTCCATAATCATAAAGTTCAGCGATAGGAAAATCATCAGTAGTTAATTTCACATTAGAATTTATCTTAAAATTAGAATTATCTTCTATCACCTCATCTATAGAAGGACCAGAATAATTAGAGGAATTTACAAGTAATGACAACTTATTTTTATCAATATCTTTTTTTGATGCAAAAAATATAATATTTTGAATTTCATTAGGATTAACACGAGGATGCCTTAGAACCATAACCTCATTAAAAACAGAATCTAAAGTTTTATACAAGCTCTTAGTTGTTTTTGAATATTTACCTTCTTTTGCCGAAATTAAATTAATAATAAGCACGCCATCATCACTAAGGTGTTTTTCATATTCTTGAAATGCCTCTTCAGTGTATAAATGCCAAATTGGGAAGACAAGCCCAATGTCAATTATCATCACATCATACTTCTTATCTGAATTATGGATAAAATGTCTCCCCTCATCAAAATAAACAGTAGCTTCATCATTCCAGTAAAAATATTCTCTTGCCAAATCAAGCATTTTAGGTTCTATTTCAACTATGTCCATTTCCAAATTATATTTTTTTATAAGACCTCTTGCTACTGCTCCTCCGGCAAGACCAACCATTAATACTTTTTTATGTTCAGAATTATAGATAAAAGGAATTTCAAAATATTTAGAATAAGTCATTGTATTCTCCTTTGTTTTTGTGCTAACATAGCTTAAGACTAATGAACCAGAATAAAGCCCAATCTTAGGATTATTCTTCTCCTGTATAACTTTCACTTGTCCATGATGGCTTTCAAAAGACTCCAATACTCCTGAGGGAGATACTTGAGGAATTACAGTGAATAATAACAAAGGGATTAACAAAAAAGTAAAAGGAATTTTTTTATTCTTTATAACAGTTAAGGACAATAATATGAGAATCGCCCCAGTTATCAAAGCGGTTTTAGTAATTCCCAAATATAAGATTAAGAAAAATCCAGTAGTAAAAGTCCCAATTATGCTTCCAACTGTTGCTATAGCATAAATCTCTCCTGCCTTTTCTCCAATTTCCCCCATAGAATGCGTCGCAAGTTTAACAGAAGTTGGTACAACGAATCCTAAAAAGAAAATAGGAAATGCTAAAATCACAAATGAAACTAATAAGGGTCCAAAAATTATTCCCAAACTACTAAATTGAGGAAGGATTGCTCTAGAAATAAAGGGAAGTAACGAAATATAAACTCCTAACAACAAAGTTATCAAGCCTAACTTATTCAGATTTATTTTTCTATCATCTGCTAATTTTCCACCGTACCAATAACCTAGGGCCAAAAAGGTTAAAGTAACACCAATTAAAGAAGTCCAAACATAAATTGTGGAACCAAAAATTGGGGAAATTAATCTTGTTCCTAAAAGCTCAAGCTCCATACTAATAAATCCAGACAATAAAACAATTAATCGAATTTTATTGATAAATTTCATTAAGATTTCCCCCCAACAAAATCAAGTTTTAAGCTACCATTATTTACTTTCAAATAAAAATAATTTTCTCTTTCTTCAATTTCAATCCTGGGGCTCCCCGAAACATTCTCAAAATAGGTTATAATATTCTCCGCCATTAAATTTTCTTCAAAAGTAACTCTCACATATTCTCCATCTTTAATTTCTTCAGTCCAAACATCATCAAGTTCTTTAGTTTGTTCATAAATATCAGAAATGAATTCTCTGTTTTTATCAAGATGTTCTGCAGCAATTATTTCAATCACAAATCTAATAATTGCAGTTGGATCTATTTGTTCTAAAACAACTTCTTCTAAATTATCAGAGACAGCCAAACCAGTAATTGCTCCAAAAGAGAAATTTTGGAAGGAATCAGAACCAACGAAAAAATAACCAAATGAGAAAATAAGAAGCAAGGCCAAAAAGATTCCAACAGGCAAATATTTTTTTTCATTTTCAAATTTTCCATGATACTCCGTAATTACCCTACCCCCTTCTTTACGAGAATGGTATATGTAAGGACCATACAGTTTCCCATCTCTTTTGATATACTTTTTATAAGCCATTCACCCTCTTTTTTATTCCAAAATGTGGTAAGGTAACTATATAAAAGTTACTTGAAATAATTTATCCTACCGAGGCTCATTCTAAACATTCCGTCGCTATAAAGTTACCAGACATATTCCCTAAATTAAATTCTGTTGGAACACAATTTGGAGGAGAACTTTGAGTTAACAAAGTATAAACAACATATTCCATACCTTGCGCTTGAGATTTGATTGCATAACCACTCAGACTAGGTTCCAAAACAAAAGCATAACCAACCAAAACTGCAAGAATAATCACTAACAAAATCAAAATTCTCAAAACAATTTTATCTTTATCTATTTCCATTATAAAATTAGTTACAAACACTTTAAAAAGTTTTTTCAATTAACAAAAACATGGAAAATACAATAACAAAAGAAAAACTTGAAAAATATTTTGGGTTAACAACAAATGCATTAGAAGAAGTAAAGAAAAAAATAATCAAAGGAAAAGAAAAAGAATCAAAAGAGATAATTGATATGGTTTCAAATTACCTTTCTGATGCAGAACACTTCAGAAAAAAAGAAGATTTTGTTAATTCTTTCGCTGCTTTAAATTATGCTCACGGTTGGATTGATTCTGGGGTAAGATTAGACGTATTTGATGTAAAAGACGACAAACTATTTACAATTAAGTAATAGCCCACATAAATTCTTTTAAAGAAAACCGATTTCTATTCTAAATGGAGAGGAAATACATTGTTATTACTGGTGGTGTATTGAGCGGTCTAGGAAAAGGTGTAGCTTTAGCAAGCATAGGAAATCTTCTTTCTTCAACATACAAAGTAACTCCTATAAAATGTGATGGTTATCTCAACGTAGATCCTGGAACAATAAACCCATTCGAACACGGAGAAGTATTCGTTTTAGAAGATGGCGGAGAAGTTGACATGGATTTTGGACATTATGAGAGATTTATTGGAGTAAATTGCAAATCTCATTGGAATCTGACAATGGGAAAAGTTTTCGAAGAAATAAGAAAACAAGAAAGAAGAGGAGACTTCTTAGGAAAAACCGTGCAAATGATTCCCCACGTTTCACAATTTATCAAAAATCATTTCATAAAAGTTGGAGAAGAAACAAATTCAGATGTAGTTTTAATAGAAATAGGTGGAACAGTAGGAGACATTGAAAATGAATTATATGTAGAAGCAGTACGTTCACTAAAAAGAGAAGTTGGAGAAAAAAATATAGTATTCATTCATCTAACATATATTCCAATTCCAGCAGGAGTTGACGAACAAAAATCAAAACCAACTCAACAAAGTATAAGTTTGCTTAGACAAAAAGGTATTGATCCAAATATAATCATTGGAAGATGTAAAGAAATAATCAACGAAAAAATAAAAGAAAAGATAGCCCTAACTAGTGACTTAAATAAAGAGGACATAATAAGTGGTATAGATGTTGACAACGTTTACAAAATCCCTTTAATTTTTGAAGAACAAGGAATGTCGCAATTATTGGCTAGAAAATTAAATATCCCTTTAAAAGTTAATTTAGAAGAATGGAAAAAATTAATAGAAAACAGGGAAAAGGCTGAAAAAGAAGTTACAATTGCCATTGCAGGAAAATATACTTCTCTTGGAGATTCTTATGCAAGCATAATAGAAGCATTACATCATTGTGAAGCACATTTATCTACTAAAGTAAAAATAAAATTAATTGACACTGATGAAGGAGATTTGGATTTAGAAGGAATTTCTGGAGTGATAATTCCAGGAGGATTTGGTTCAAGGGGAACAGAAGGAAAAATAAAAGCAGTTCAACAATGTAGAAAATACGGAATTCCATTTTTGGGAATTTGTTACGGATTGCAAATGGCTATTATTGAGTTTGCCAGAAATGTTTGTGAATTGGAAGCAAACACAACAGAAGTAGAAGAAAAGACAGAACATCCAGTAATAGATCTCCTTAATGAACAAAAAGAAATAACCAATAAAGGAGGCACAATGAGACTTGGAGGATATCCAGCAATAATAGAAGAAAATAGTTTAATACACTCACTATACAATTCAACTTCAATATCGGAAAGACATAGACACAGATACGAAGTAAATCCAAAATACCACAGAATACTTGAAGAAAATGGATTACTTTTATCAGGAATGTCTCCAGACAGAAATCTTGTAGAATTTATTGAATTACCAGATCATCCCTATTTTGTCGCGACCCAAGCACATCCTGAATTAAAAAGCAGTTTGAAAAAGCCAGCACCATTATTCAAAGGTTTAATTGAAGCCGCCATAAAATTCTCTGGACAAGACGAAACATTCTCAGAAACTGAATAAAACCTTAAATTTAAATACAAAAAACTATTATTCTAATTATGAAAAATGTGATGGTATTGAGTCTAGGTGGAAGTGCAATAATTCCTGATGATGTGGACACAAAATATCTAAAAGAATTCAAAAAAGTTCTATTAAAAAATTCAAAAAAATATAAGTTCATAGTTGTTTGTGGTGGTGGAAGTATTGCAAGAAAATATATTGTGGCTTTGAAAGCACAAGGAATTAATGAAAAGTTTCAAGGTTTGGCAGGAATAGGTGCAACAAGAATGAATGCAAAATTTATGAATTATTTCTTTGATCAAGAATCATTCAACGGAATCCCGCAAAAAATGAAAGAAATAAAAAATTATCTAAAAAAACAAAATGTAGTGTTTTGTGGGGCATTAGAATACAAAACAAAACAAACATCAGATTCGACTTCTGCAGAAATCGCACAACATTTCAAAAGCGATTTCATAAATCTGACAAATGTTCAAGGCTTATATGATAAAAACCCAAAAAAATTCAAAAATGCAAAATTCATTCCAGAAACCTCATGGAGAGAATTTGACAAAATAGCAAATAAAATGAAATACGCTCCAGGACAACATTTTGTTCTAGACCAAACAGCTTCAAAAATAATTATGAAAAATAAAATCAAAACTTACATAATTGGCGAAGATTTGAAACAACTTGATAATTTATTGAACAATAAGAAATTTAAAGGAACAAAAATTTCTGGATAAAATGCTAGTTATTAATGAAACAAATTTTGAGAAAGCTAGAGAGAAAATAAAAAAAAGTCAAAAACCAATAATTTTCTCGAGCAATTATGATGATTTAAATAGAAAAATTTTAGAAAAAGAAAAAATAGATATTTTACTTTTAAATCAAAACGAAAGAAAAGATAAATTAAAACAAAGAAATTCTGGATTTAATCATGTTTTAGCAAAAATTGCAAAGAAAAATGAAATTGGTATTGGAATAAATTTGGATGAAATTATTGAATCAAAAGATAAAGCAAAAATTTTATCAAGAGTAAGTCAAAATATCAAACTTTGTAATAAATCTAAGTTAAAAATGAAATTCATAGCAATTAACGAAAAGAATAAAAGGAACCTACATGACCTTAAATCATTAGGATTGATTTTAGGTATGCCAACTTGGATGACAAAAACCCTTTAAAATGAACAAAGAAAAAATTATTGAATCCCTTAGTCCCCATGAAAGAAAAATTCTCCCTCACTTAGATGATAATATAATTGAAATATGCAAAAAATCAAACTTAGATAAAATTTCTGTTATGAGATCATTAGAATATCTTGAAAATAAAGGAATAATCAAGTTGGGATTTGAAAAAAACAAAATGATTGACTTAGGGACAAATGGAGTTTTATACAATAAAAATGAGCTGCCAGAAAGAAAACTTTTAAATTCGCTTACAGAAAAAAGAATCTTAAGTTTTGAAGATGCACCAAAAAAAAGTTCCTTAGATAATGACGAGTTCAAAGCTGCATTAGGGGTATTGAAAAGCAAAGGAGCAATAGAATTCAAGAATAAAAAAATAATGCTAATTTCTAGTGGAGAAATAATCACAAGAAAACTTCCAGAAGAATTATTTTTAGAATCACTCCCATTGGAATACGAATCATTATCTTCAGATCAATTAGAAACCTTGAAATTACTTCAAAAAAGAAAAGATATGATTGAAATAAAAGAAGTAAAAAAAGTAATTATTGAAATAACTGATTTTGGAAAAGAAATAGTAAAATCAAAAATAAATGAAAAGAACATAATTGAACAAATAACTCCAAAAATTCTGAAAAATGAAAAAGAATGGAAGGGAAAAAAATTCAGAAGATATGACGTTCTATCTCCACTTCCAGGAATCTACGGAGGTAAGAGACATTTTGTTAACCAAGCTTCAGATTACGCAAGAAAAACTTGGACAGATTTGGGATTCAAAGAAATGTCTGGAAATTTAATTGAAAGCTCTTTCTGGGTTTTCGACGCTTTATTCACCCCCCAAGATCATCCAGCAAGAGAAATGCAAGATACTTTTTTTATAAACAAAAAAACAGAACTTCCAGATAAAAAAATTGTAAAAGCAATCAAACAAAGTCATGAAAAAGGAATTGGTGGAAGTACTGGATGGAGATATGAATGGAGCGAAGAAGAAGCAAAGAAAGTTGTATTGAGAACTCACACAACTTGTATTTCTGCGAGAACACTTGCTGACCTAAAAAAAGAAGACTTGCCAGCTAAATTTTTCGCATTAGGTAAAAATTTCAGAAATGAAACAGTGGATTGGAGCCATGGATTCGAGTTCAACCAAAGCGAAGGAATAGTTATAGACAGAAACGCAAACTTCAGACATCTTTTAGGTTACTTGAAACAATTCTTCAAAAAAATGGGATTCGAAAAATTAAGATTCCGTCCAGCTTATTTCGCATACACCTCTCCAAGTGTAGAAATAGATGTTTACCACGAAGGTAAAAAAGAATGGCTGGAATTGGGTGGAGCGGGAATCTTCAGACCAGAAGTTGTAATTCCACTACTTGGAGAAAACATTCCAGTATTAGCGTGGGGTCCAGGATTCGACAGAATACTTATGGATTATTATTCAATAAATGACATCAGAGTTTTATATAAAAATGATATTTCACATTTGAGAAACGTGAAATTCTGGACAAAATGAAATTATTATTTAAAAAAATAGAAAAAAATATTGGAAGTTTGTTTTTTGGGGTAGCATCTGCTACAGGATTATTTTCAATATTATTATCAATTCAGGAATTGCAAATTTTTATTTCAGAACCCTACATTTCAATTATTTTCATAATTATTTACTTAACAACAGTATCAATTACCTCATTGTATCCCTTAAACTGGTTTAGATGGACTTATATAATAACATCTTTAATATGGCTCATAGCCTATCTTTATGTAAAAATATTTGGACCAATATTATAAAATGGCAGTTGTAACATTTGACAAACAAGAATTTGAAAAAGAAATCGGAAAGGCAGACGAAAAAATGCAAGAAAAAATTGCATTATTCGGAACTCCTGTAGAATCCATAAATGAAGATGAAATCCAAATTGAAGTTGAACCGAACAGACCAGATTTACTTTCTTACCAAGGATTCAAAAGATCTTTCCTAGCTTACTTAAGTAGAAAAAAAGGTTTGAAAAAATATACAATTTATCCTCCCGAAAAAAACTTCAAAGTAATAATTGATAGTTCTGTAAAAGAAATCAGACCTTACATTTCTTGCGCAATTATAAAAAATCTGAAGCTAAACGACACAAAAATAAAAGAAATAATAGAAGTTCAAGAAAAAATACATGGGACTTTTGGAAGAAACAGAAAAAAGATTGCAATAGGTGTTTATCCCCTTGAAAAAATAAAACTTCCAATAACTTTCAAGGCTCTAGAACCAGAAAAAATAAAATTCATTCCATTAGAATCTGATAAAGAAATGTCTGGATTTGAAATACTTCAAAGACATCCTACTGGAAAAGAATATGCACCACTTTTATCTGGAAAACTAAAATTCCCAATTTTTGTTGACGCTGATAAAGAAATCTTGAGTATGCCCCCAATAATAAATTCTCAACTAACTGGAAAAGTTACAGAAAAAACAAAAGAAATATTTGTAGAATGTTCCGGATTTGACTTTGAAGTATTGAACAAATGTATGAACATGCTTGTAACAATTTTTTCAGACATGGGTGGAAAAATTTACCAAATGGAACTTAAATACAAAGGATCAAAAAACCAAGTAACTCCAAATTTAGATCCTGAAGAAATGAAAATTTCTGTTGAAAATACCAACAAACTTTTAGGATTGGATCTAAAAGAAAATCAAATTAAAGGATTATTAGAAAGAATGGGTTATGATTACCACAAAGGAACTGTAAAAATTCCTGCATGGAGAACTGACATTTTACATGAAGTTGATTTGATAGAAGATGTGGCAATAGCTTATGGATTTGATAATTTCGTTCCTGAAATCCCAGAAATATCTACTATAGGGGAAGAGGATTCCAAAGAGGTTTTCAAAAGAAAAATTTCAGAAATTTTATCAGGAATAAGAATGTTGGAAACTTCAAATTACCATCTAACCAACAAAAAATTACAATTTGAAAAAATGGGAACTAAAGAAAAAAATTTCATTGAATTGGAAGAATCAAAAACAGATTATAATATACTGAGAAAAGATTTAACACATTACATATTAAAGAATTTATTTGAAAATTCTGATTCAGAATATCCTCAAAAAATGTTTGAAATTGGGAAAGTATTTAGAGATGAAGGAGAATTAATTGAACAAGAAAACTTAGCAATCTCAATTACTCCAGGAAATTATACTGAAATCAGGCAAACTCTAGAATACTTATCTAAAATGTTGGACAAAGATTTTGAAATCAAGGAAACAGAAAATGAACCAAATCATTTCATTAAAGGAAGAGTTGCAGAAATTTATTTTGACGGAAACTCAATAGGATTTATGGGAGAAATACATCCTAAAATTCTGAAAAACTGGAAAATAAAAATGCCCGTTACGATTTTAGAAATTTGTTTAGAAAAGATTTTCTAAAATCCCTAGTTTTTCGCTGTTTTAGAAATTTGTTTAGAGAAAATATTTTATTAACCGAAATATCCTTTCCCATTCCCTTCAATCTTATTATCCCAACTTTTGTTTACAACGCTAAGAACTTCCATTAAATCTTTTTTGATTTCTTGCCAAATTTCATAAGTTTCTTTTATGAACTTAACTTCCCTATCTTCAGAAAAATCTACATCTGCTTCAATTAACATAACTTCATTCCTAACAAGTTTCTTATAAATTTCGGTTAATTTTTCTTTCTCATCAGTTCCCAAGGTTTTAACGAGAGAAAGAACTGACATTGGAGCATTAGCAGGATTAATCAAAGTTTCAACAAATCTCAAATAAGTATAAGGTTTTTCTGAAATAGCTTTCCTTATTTCTCTTATTAAAAAATCACTTTCAATATCTGCAATTTTCTCAATTTGAAAATCCCTATTAAGTTCATCAAACGAAGGCAGTTGATACTGAGTTTCCAATTTAGAATATTCTTTCTTCAATTTTTCCAAATCTGATTCTTTATCTGTCATTTTAAGTGTACAAGAAGTTTATTTAAAAAGCCTGCGGTGAGAATCGAACTCACGACCTCTACATTTTTGGCAACAAAATTGTTTAATGGA
>CAZJVQ010000015.1:0-9243 GCA_964549605.1 Candidatus Woesearchaeota archaeon
CAAAGAAACTTTTCCAACTTCTCTTATAACTTTCGGATTCAAATGCAAACCTACAGTAAACAACAATAAAGCAACCCCAAGCTGAGCAAAAGTATTAAATGAGCTACTTGATTCTAGCAAATTAAGAAAATAAGGTCCGACAAGAATCCCTGTAAAAATATACCCAATAACTAAAGGCTGTCTAAGAATCCTCATAATCGCTGAAATTCCCAATGCAAACAGAATAATCAGACTAATATTTACAAAATTTGATTCTAACATTAGATGTTTTTTAACCTCATTTTAAAACTTCTTGGGTGGAATTTATTCAAACCCTTTCACTCGTTGGAAATAGATAAGAAACATTATTTAAAAAATCTTGGGATGCTAACATTTTTAAACTAATTTCAAATCTATTTTCTATGCCAAGCGTAAGAGTAAAATTGAACAGTACAGATATCGGAATGCTTAATACTATTTGTAATACCATTAAAGAAATAGCGAAGAGAGCAGGGATAGTTGTACGAGGACCAGTACCTTTACCAACAAAAAAACTTAGAGTAACAACAAGAAAATCACCTTGTGGTGATGGAACCGCAACATTCGACCGATTTGAAATGAGAATCCACAAAAGACTTATTGACCTTCCAGCAAACGACAAAATTCTTCATAGCATCATGAGATTACAAATTCCAAAGAGCGTGAACATAAAAATCGAAGTTAAAGATTAATTCTTTTTTGCATTTATCCTATCAATTGTTCCCTGTACAGCTTCTGGAAGTCTATTCAAAGGATATTCATTATCATCAAATTCTACTAAACCATCAAACGCAGGCATTACTCCCAATATTTGTTTTATTTCGCTTCTTGCAATACTTCTATAAGAATCAGCTCCAGCGGGTTGAGCCCTTAGTTTTGCTTGATAAAAAGCCTGAACAGGATCCATAGTTGTAACATGTCTAACTAAATTCGCCATCAAAGGAACATATTCTGCAGCACCATGTAATCCTTCCCTTTTTACGTCATCATATAATTCTTTAACTTCATTCATTAAATTAACATAATCTTCATCCAATTTGATTTCTCCAACTTCTTTAGGCATATGGTATCCAAAAACTGAATAAGGTGCTATTTGTTGCCTATCTCCCCTCTGTCTCTGTAAATCTCTAAATGCCCCAATATCATAAGTTCTTTCAAAAATAAAAGATCCAACTTCCATCGATTTAGGAAGAATTTCATGCCCTTTCTTATTTTCAAATTGACTTCTTGCAATTTCTTGTCTTTCTTCAAAACTTAAATCCTTAACTATATCTTCCAATTCTACAAAAGAAAATCTCCCAGTAGAACCATTAAGTAAAATGCTTGCTAAAACATCATCTTCAATATTTGGAGTGTGGGAAATTAATCGTGATTCAATTGGATAATGTTTGTATTCGGGATTTGATCCTTCTAAAACTCCTGCAAAATCCACGAATAGTTGTCTTCTCTTCTCGGGAAGCTGTTCATAAAAACCACTTGGATTTCCATGTTTCATTAGTGTGGGACTTATCTTCATAGCTTCTGCTTGTGCAACTCTTCCAAGAACATTCAATTCTAAAATTTCTGAGGATCTCCATTCTGTTAATTGATCTTGAAATCTTCTTGTATTAAGCGTCATCCCTAAAGAAGTTGTAACATTTTGTGGTAAAAGTGATCTTGCAACATCAAATGTTTTTTCATTAATTGCTTTTTCCCACAAAGCATCTGGAAGTCTTGCATTTTCATCTCCAGTTTCATCCCTTATTTTTTGATCAGCTTCTTCCCTTAAATATCCAAATTTAGTTTCAAGATAAGCTGGAAGATCTTCCATTATTTCATCATAAAGATCAATTGATTTTTGATTCAAATCCTTCATTCTAGATTCAAAGTCTGTTCCTTGAATTTCAAAAGGAATTCCAATATTTTCCATGGAGAAACGTAAAGCTCTAGTTGATTGTTCCTGGTAAGCTCCTTCTCTCGCACTTTCCAAGAATTTTGTAGCTCTTTGACTAACACCCTCAAAACAAATTCTAATTGTTCCGGAGTCTCTTAGGGAGGCATGTCCATAATTGACACCATGAAGATCTATAAATTTCCCCGCTTTTTTCAAATGTGCGCTAAGAGAATCCGATATGTCAACTCCACTTTCAATTTTAATGGCAATCTCTTCCAACGACTCAGCAGTTTCATCTTTTTTAGGAACATCCTCAAATAATTGTAAAAGCCTATCTCTAGCAGTAAGATTACTTCTTGCGTATTGCCCCATCAATAAAGCCCAAATTTCGCCAGGCATATTATCTGTAGCACAATAAACATTTGATTTTCTATTTGTAAAAAAATGATCTAAAACAATTCTCTTATGTTCCGAATAATTTTTTTCCCCCCTAAATCTCCCAATTCCACTAAAAAATTCTGGTACCTCTTCTGTCATCTTAAATCTCAATCTCTGTTCTTTTAAAACAAAATCAAACTACAAAATATATTTTACAGGACAACAATAAATTATAAATTGAAATTTCTAAAAATCAAATGGGACCTTGGACTTGTGTTGGGAAAAAGGAAAAAGGAAAAATAATTCTAATAGAAGGAACAGATGGTTCTGGAAAGAATACTCAAGCAAAAAAACTTGTTGAAAGATTAAATCAAAAAGGACACTCTTCAGAAAAAATGAGCTTTCCAAGATATGATAATCCTGAAGGAAGGATTATTGGAGAATGCTATCTCGGAAAAGGAGGAAAATCTTGGTTCGGAGATGCAGATTCGGTTAATCCAATAGTGGCTTCATTATATTATGCTGCAGATAGGTTTGCCGCAAAAGAAAAAATGGAAGAAATATTAAATTCTGGAAAAAATTTAATCTTAGATAGATATGTTGAATCAAATATGGCACACCAAGGTGGAAAAGAAACCGATCCCTCAGAAAGAAACAAAATAATTAATTATATTGAAAAATTAGAATATGGACTCCACAGACTTCCAAAACCTGATTTAACTTTTTTCCTTTACATGCCTTTTGAACAATCAGAAAAATTGAGGAAAATAAGGGGTGACGTTCCAGATGGCCATGAATCAAATATTAATCATTTGAAAAGAGCAGAAGAAGCATATATTGAATTAGCAGAGGAAAGAGGATGGAGAAAAATAAACTGTACCTATGAAGGAAACTTAAAAACTCCCGAAGAAATACATGAAGTAGTATATGCCCATGCTCTTTCTATTCTGAAACAATAACCTTTAAAAACAGATTTCTTATTTGATAATTATGAAAAGATCATCCCGAAGGTGGAAGAAAAAATGGCAAATGCGTTGGAAATGGCAACGTAAAAGGCTAAAGAAGGAAAAGCGTAAGAGAAAACTTAGAAGATCTTAAGAAAAATCTCTTTCTAATCATAATAATCTTTATAAGTTTGGAATAAATATTCTTAATATGATAAGTGATATTTGGACAGAAAAATACAGGCCCTCTAAATTCTCTGAACTAGTGGGTCAAGAAAACATCGTCAAAAGAGTCTCTTCACTAACAAATTCATTAAATATCCCTCATTTGATGTTCGCAGGGCCAGCAGGAACAGGAAAATCTACACTAGCACTAATTATTGTAAAAGAACTATATGGGGAAAATTGGAAAGAAAACTATCTAGAACTTAATGCAAGTGATGAACGAGGTATTAACGTTGTAAGAGAAAAAGTAAAAAGCTTCGCAAGAACAAAATCATTAGGAAATGTTCCTTTCAAGATAATTTTCTTAGATGAAGCTGATGCATTAACTCCTGAAGCTCAACAAGCCCTAAGAAGAACCATGGAAAACTATTCTTCAACTTGCAGATTTGTGATGTCTTGTAATTATTCAAGCAAAATCATAGATCCAATTCAATCTAGATGTGTTGTTTTCAGATTCAAACTTCTAGAGAAAAAAGACGTTGAAAAAGTAATCCACCACATTGCAGAAAAAGAAAGACTAACAGTTCCACAAGCAGCAGTAGAAATATTATATGATGGAAGTGAAGGAGATTGTAGAAAATGTATAAACATATTACAATCAACCGCAGCAATATCCCCAATAATCTCTCCAGAACTTATCGCAACGGTTCTTTCAAACACAAAACCTAAAGACATCAAAGTTGTTCTGGATTATGCGCTTTCAGGAGATTTTCTTGGAGCAAGAGAAAAATTATTTGATATAATTCTTAGAGAAAGCATTTCAGGACAAGATGTAATTAAAGCAATTCAAAAAGAAATCTGGAATCTTCCAATAGAACCAGAACTGAAAGTCAAACTAACAGAAAAAACAGGTGAAGCAGAATTCAGAATTGTTGAGGGCTCGGATCCTTTTATTCAACTTCAAGCTCTTTTAGCAAGTTTCGTTCTAGCTGGTTTAGGAAAATGAGAGGATACAAGAAATTAATTGAAAAGTTTGGCAAAGAAAAAATCAATAAGCTTGAAGACAAAATACAAGAAAAATTCTCAAACTTTTCTTTCGGAAGCTCACTAATGACAACATCTTCAAAATTAATGGAAGGATATTATATTTTCAGAAAAAATTATCTAAATAAATTAATCAGAAGAACAATAAAATGAGTGAAAGGCCTAAGGTTGGATTGGGAGTAATTGTTATGAAAGAGAATAGAATTCTCCTTGGAAAAAGATTGGGTTCTCATGGAGCTGGAACATGGTGTTTTCCAGGAGGCCATTTAGAATATCTTGAAGAATTAAGTAAATGCGCAATAAGAGAAACTAAAGAAGAAACAGGGTTGGATATCAGCTTAATAGATTATATCCCTTGTGCAATAACTAATGACAGAAATGTTAAGGAAGGCACACATTATGTTACACTATATCTAAGAGCGAAATACATTGACGAAGAACCTCAAGTGATGGAGCCAGATAAATGTGAAAAATGGGATTGGTTTAAATGGAGCAATCTTCCAAAACCTTTATTTCTTCCAAATAAAAATTTAATTAAACAAAAATACAATCCATTCAAATGACTTGGGTAGAAAAATATAGGCCAGTAGGATTTAATGAAATTGTTGGCCAAAATGAAGCCATAGAAAAAGTTGTGTTCTTTCTAAAGAATTTCGGAAATGGAAAAAAGGCTGTACTTCTTCACGGACCACCTGGAACCGGAAAAACAACTCTCGCACAAGTTACAGCAAAAGAAACAAACTCAGAAATTTTTGAATTAAACGCTTCAGATTTAAGAAACAAAGGAAATCTCCAAGAAACTCTAAAACCAGCAATAGAACAAAAATCATTATTCAAAGATAAAAAAATAATTCTTGTAGACGAAGTTGATGGAATATCTGCAGTCGATCGAGGAGGAATAAGTGAATTGATAAGTTTAATCGATTCTGCAAAATATCCAGTAATAATAACTGCTAACGACATTTGGGACAAAAAATTCAACGACTTAAGAAAAAAATCAGAATTAATTACATTAAGAGAAATAGATTACAGAACAAGTAAAGATATCCTAATAAATATTTTAAGAAAAGAAAATAAATTTCTTGACAACGACATCTTAACAAAAATAGTAATAAATTCTAAAGGAGATTTGCGAGCAGCAATAAATGATTTACAAACAGAAGCAGGAGTAAAAGATTCAGGAGTTTCAATAGATGAAAGAAATAAAGAAGTTGATATTTTCAATGCCTTAAAATTAATATTAAAAGGAGAACCTTCAGAAGAAAGCATAAGAATTTTTGATTCTGTAGATATGTCAATTGATGAAATAATGTTATGGATGGAAAAAAACATTCCAACAGAATACAAGGGAGAAGAACTTGCTAGAGCTTTCGATTTACTTAGTAGAACCGACATTTTCAAAAGAAGAATTTACAGACAACAATACTGGAGATTTTTAGTCTATGAAAACTTCTTTATGAGTTACGGAATTGCTTCGGCAAAAAAAGAAGCAAAAACAGGATTTACAAGTTACAAAAGACCAGATAGAATTTTAAAAATTTGGATGAATAATCGTAAAAATGAAAAAAAGAAAACGATCGCAAAGAAATATGCGCGACATGTTCACATTGGAGAAAAAAGAGCAATGAATGAATTTGTTGTTACAAAAGCATTCTTGAAAAATCCTGCAATTCAAAAAGAGTTAAAACTCTCAGAAAGTGAAATTGAATATTTGGCTAAGGTTTAATCACAAATCTTGTATAAAGGATCAGAATAATGATTATCTTTCTCAAAATAATTTTCTTTTTGTAAAGTCCAATGTCTTCTAAAGGAATCAAAAAAACCTAAAGGTTTAGTCAAACTTTTCCCAACATCTCCACAATTCAAATAATAAACAGTAACATCTTTTAATCCATCATCATCCAAATCCATATCGGCCACATAATATCTTTTATCTTCACTCTCCTTAGCTTTCAAAGTTTCTCCAATTTGAATCATGGCTCTGGGAGTGTATTCCGGAAGCTCCATTCCAAAAACATTACAAGAAGATAAAACACCTAAAGTCCCAATACCTAAAACCATCTCTTTTAACATTTTTAATTAAGAATTTTAATATTTATAAGTATTATGACAGTTACAAAACAATTAAAAATCATTAAATTTCTGTTTGATAATGTTATTTACAAAAGAAATTAGAAACAAATATTCTAAAGAAATCAACAACCTCCAACAAGAACATCTCTCTGAAATACCTAAAGCAGTTACATATTTTGGAGAAATAGAAAATTCTGAATTAATAGCAATAGGGGCAGTAAAATGTTATTCTGGAAGTTGGCATTTAAGAAGTTGCGTAGTTAAGCCGGAACACCGAGGAAAGGGACTCCAACGTAAAATTACTCGTGAAATGATACAATATTTGGTTCCAAAAACAAACAAAGTAAAAGTAAGCATATATCCTGAAAATGAATACTCCATAAGGAACGCGCTGGCAGAAGGATTTGTTTTCGAAAAAATAAAGAAATTAGATGATGGGAAATTCTTACAAATCTACCAAAAAAAGATCTAGACCAAACAATTAAAAATTCCTTTATGTTTCTTTTTTCATGGCTTATGATATAACTGTCGGAAGAAGCGCAGGAGACAAAAAAGATTTTGGAGATCAAGGACTAGTTTTCTTAGGAAAGAGTTATGTTCAAATGGGACACCACACTTCTCTAAGCAACAAAATACTAATGGATGTAGCAAGAAGTCATGTAATTTTAATTGCCGGAAAAAGAGGTTCTGGAAAATCTTATACTTTAGGAGTTTTAGCAGAAGAACTCAGCAACCTTCCAAAAGACGTAAGTGAAAATATCGCATCAATAATTTTTGACACAATGGGAATTTATTGGACAATGAAGTACACAAACGAAAAAGATAAAGATTTACTACATGACTGGGGATTAAAAACAAAAAGCTTGCCTACAAAAATATTCGTTCCATTTGGACATTATGATTCTTATTTAGAAAGGGGAATTCCTGTAGATGAAAAATTCGCATTAGATGTCACAGAATTGAACGCAGAAGATTGGGTAATCACATTCGGATTAGACATGACAAATCCTGTAGCAGTCTTGATTGAAAGAACTGTAATTAAATTAAAAGAAGGCGGGAGATTCGGAATCCAGGAAATAATTCACCACATGGAACACGATGAGAAAACCTCAAGAGAAACCAAAAACGCAGCAATAGGATTATTTGAAGCAGTGAATACTTGGGGGATCTTCGCGGGAAAAAATGATAAATCAACTCAAGTAAAAGATTTAGTAAATGGAGGAACAACAACAATAATGGATCTAAGTGTTTACAATTCAATCGGAGCATTCAATATAAGAGCGTTAGTAATAAGTTTACTTTCAAGAAAAATCTTCAACCAAAGAATGATGGCTAGAAAAAAAGAAGAAGTTGAATCAATTGCAAAAGGCTGGAACTACCGTTCATTTGAAAAAAAGGACGAACCGTTAGTTTGGATATTTATTGATGAAGCTCATGAATTCTTACCTTCAGACAAAAAAACAGTTGCAACAGATGCATTGGTTCAATTACTTAGGGAAGGAAGACAACCAGGAATTTCTTTAGTTTTAGCAACACAGCAACCCGGACAAATCCACAGAGATGTAATGACTCAATCAGATATTGTAATAGCTCACAGAGTCACATCAAAACCAGATTTAGATGCATTAAATTACATAATGCAAAGTTACATGTTTGACGGAATAAAAAAATACATGGACAATCTTCCTGGTTTGAAAGGCTCTTGCATAATTCTAGATGACAATTCAGAAAGAATCTATCCAATGAGAATAAAACCAAGATTCACATGGCACGGCGGAGAAGCTCCAACTGCAATAAGAGTTGAAAAGAAATTATAGAACATATAATATTAAAAACAAATATTTTCTAATTAGAAACATGGCAAAATATTCTAGAAAACAAGAAATTGTTATGAGGGGTGCAGTTACAAATATACAAAAAAAACTTAATTTTAGTGATGAAGACATTTCGAAAATACTTGGATATAAAGATAGAGAAGAATATAAAAAAAATAAAGAATTGTCTGAATATGCAATAGAACGATCCATAACTCTTACTGGAATTGTTACAGGATTGATGGGATTAAAAGAAAATGATTTTGAAGCTATCACAAGATGGTTTGACACAGAAAACAAAGGTTTAAGAAAATTTTTAGGAGAATCTTTCCAAGACAAATCATCTAAACCACTAAAACTTATGTCGGATTATCCATTCGGACTAGATTTAGTAGATGCATATGTCTTAGAAGTCAGAGGGCTTAGATAATATTAAAAACTAAAATAGCCATAAAAAATTATGGAAAATAAAAAACCAATATATTGTGAAGCTTTAGAAAAAGACTCTGCATTTAAAGATCTATACAAAGGAGTTTTCGATATAATAATTTGTGAAGAAGATCCCTGTTTATATGAACAAGGAATTACTAGAAATATTTTAAAATGTCAAGATGAACAAACACGTTTCATTTGCCCACTAGAAAAAGCAATTATAAAATCTTAAAATCGACCCTCAATCTAATTTTGTAAGAACCAATTTCTCCAGCAGTTTTTGTTTTCAGAATCTTAATTTTTTTTCTATGTTTCTTAGCCTCTTCTTTTATTTTTTCAACAACATGATTTTTATCTTTTAATTCACAAAAATCATAATAATAAATTCTAGTTCCCTTTTTACTCAAAATAAAAGCTTCGTGCAAAAAAGAATCTTTCAACTGAGGCCGAGGCATAACAATAACATCAAATTTCTTTTTCTGCTCTAAAAATTTCTTCGCAA
>CAZJVQ010000015.1:9253-17224 GCA_964549605.1 Candidatus Woesearchaeota archaeon
ACATTTAGTTTAGCATATTTGCTTGCTTCTTTATTTACTTCATTAGCATAAACTTTTTTTGCTTTTGAAAGTTTAGCAATAACAATTGGAAAAGGTGCAACGCCTGCAAACATAACCAAGACCTCTTCATTCTTCTTAATTGAATTTGCAATTTCCTTTCTTTCGTTACTCAATCTCTGAGAAAAATAAGTCGTATCAATATTAAACCTAAAAACGCAACCATTCTCACGATACAAAACTTCCTTATTCTTTTCACCTGCAACGTACTTAGTTTCTTGTTTCCTCAATCTTCCCTTAAATTTTCCTGTCTTTTCCAAAACAGTTTTTATTGAAGGATTCAAATTCAAAAGTTTATTCGCAAAAGTTTTCTTAACACTTGATTTTTCTTCATTTGAAAATTTAACTAATGCAATATTTCCCAATATATCGAATGGAATTCTTTTCATAATAAAATAAATAATCTAAAACTTTATAAAAACCTTAGCACTTATTAAGAAATGAGAGGTAAAAGTCTATTAGGACTATTTTTAAGTTTAGTATCAATTAATTTCGTAAGCGCTGCGTTTTATGGTTCTTTCTCACTAAGTGATTCCCTCAACTCAGTAGACCCTTCAACAATGGTACTAGGAGTAATCTTCATAATATCTGCTTTACTAATTAATACCGCTTTAACAAGAGTAAATATTTTCAAAGACAACAAAAACGTTGGAGGAGTAATTTCAATCTCACTAGCACTTTTAATAATCTGGGGAGTTAACAAAACTGGATTAGATTACTACAGTTTCTTCAACGGAATATTATTTTTCATTCCCGAAGGATTCTTAGAAATGTTCTGGCCAATAGCTTTCCTTTTAGGATTAGGTATCATGTTCTGGAAATTCGGAATCGCATACACTTTAATGATTGTAGGAGCATTAATCTCCGCAGGAAGTTTCTTCGCATATGAATCTAATACTCTTCTAGCTATTGGAGGAGGTATATTTTTCTTAGGTTTATTTATAGCCTTAATAAAATTCTTGAAAAAAAAAGATAAGGGAAGAGGAATAAGTTATCCAGGATTTGGAAATCCAGCTAAACAGGTATGGAATGTAGCAAAAAATGCTGGAGCAGGTTTAGGAAGAGGGGCTGGAGGATTAGGTAAAAAAGCTTTGCAAGGAGTAAAGAATGCCCCAGGAAATTGGAATACAAGAAAAAGAAGAAAAGCTGAGAAATGGCAAAAAAAAGAAGCAGAAAAAGAATACAAAAGAGATGAAAGAAGAAGAGAAAGACAAGCAGACATAGGATTAGGAAAAGCAAAAGCAGGAAAACAAGAAAAAAATGATAGATTCTGGAGAAGAAAAAGAGGGGATGAAAAAGTGGAAAAAGAGTATAATAGAAGAAAAGCTGAAAAAGAACAACAAGCTCAGCAAGAAAGGACTCAACAAAAACAACAACAGCAACAAGAAAGGGCTCAAGCTCAACAACAAAAAGCCAAGGAAAACCAACAAGCAGCTCAAGCTCAACAACAAAAAGTTGCTCAAAAACAATTAGTTATGGACTTCAAAGCATTAAAAAAACAAATAATTGAAACTCAAAGAACAGATCCAAAGAATCCAAATTTAGAAGGTTGGATAAAACAATTGAAAAAAATGAAAAAACAAATGTGATTAAAACCACTTATTCAACTTTCCCTGATTCTTTGTATTGATTAACTCATTAATATCTATGTCAAACACTTGGAAAATATTTTCAACAGCAGGTAATATCTGATTCTTTAAATAATACTCAATATCATATTCTCCTTTTTCATCTGGAAGTTTAACTCTATCTCTAACAAGTTTTTTCTTTTCATCAGTTTCAGCAATATAATATTCAACAAGATTCCCCTCACTTACAGGAATATTCATCTTATGCATTTTCCTTGCAGCAACAACATGCGGAGAAATTGCCTTATATTCTGAAATAGGTTTCTTAAGCTGAGTCTTAATAATTAATTCTGATTTATCAACTTCCCTTGATTTTAATTTCTTTACAATTTCTTTAACATACTCCAAAGATTTCTTTTCATTACCTTCCTTCAAGATCAAATTAAGAATTTTATTCTGAACCTTTCTCGCCAAAGCACACCAATCTCTCCTAACAGTTTCAAAACCACGGATTTTCATTTTATTATCTTCATCCAACATTGCATATTTCTTTTTTGCCCCAGTTAATCCAGAACGAGTAGTTACCCACAACCCTCTCTTAAAAAAACCCTCAAGTTCAAGATGCATTACCCCAGGAAGTTCGGAATTGAATTCATCTAAAAGTTTCTTAATATCTTGCTTTGACTTCCCTTCTCTAAGAAAACCAACAGAATCGGTATCTCCGAAAATTACTTTGTATCCTGCTTTTTCAACTTTACTAATTGTCTCTTTATTGAATTTTCTTACAAACGCCAAAATAGAAGCAGAAGCTTCATGGGAATAATATCTTGCTCCAAAAAAACCAATGTATCCATGAGCAGAAGCAGACAAAACTTTGAATGCATTACTTCTTGCTTTTGTAATTGGATTGGGATTTTTCTTATATTCTTCTTTAAATTTTTTCCTTAATTCAAAAATCTCTTTTAATAAAACTGGGAAAAATCCCGGTTCTTTTGAAAAATAAAATTTATCTCCTTCTTCATTGGTTTCAGGAGATTCATACGAACCTTTTTCTTTTTTCTCTAATAAAGTTGAACTTGAAATATTATGAGTTATAATTATACTTGTATGCATAGAAGTAAAATCAAAAATTGCAATGTCTTCATACAATCCAGGTTTTGTATCCATAACAAACGCTCCCTTAACTCCCCCTCTTGCTTTACGTTCTGCAGATTCATTATAACCAGGTCTCTTCTGGGGAATTTCATTAAATTTTTCCAAGTTATGCAAAATGTAACCTTCAGTATATTTTGAAAGCCCAGCCCTAGACAAATCAAACATTGGTTCCTGAATTGTTTTTGTAAATTCCAATAAATCTGGCCAGAATTTTTCAAACAAACCTAAAGTCAAAACAGAATCATGCAAATTGTACTCATAATATTCTGTCCAATCTTCTTTACTTATATCAGAAGAATGTCTATGTTTGAATTCTTTTTTCGTATCCCCTAAAAATTCTTTTGCAACTTCATTCAAAGAAAGCGTTTCAGATTTCATATATTGAGAATAAGCTGTTCTAATAAATCTTAAAATATCTATATGAACTATTCCATTTATTTTTGCCTTCAAAGAAATTCCACTTGAAAACTTAGGTTGCGTTCCATCCAAACCCAAAGGAATTTTAACATTTAATTTTGCCGCCCTTGCTTTTATGTAAGGCAAATCAAAACCATCTGAAAAATAACCAACCAAAAAATCTGGAGAAGCATTTTTTACTTCTTCTACAAATTTTTCCAAAAGGTCTGCTTCATCCTCAACATATTCTACATAGTTTGGTTTTTTATGATCAGTTTTTTTCCAAGTCAAAACTTTCTTTGTGCCCTCATTTCCAACCAAAGAGATCATCAAAATTTCCCCTTCACCCAATTTCAATTCATCAGTTTCAATATCATAAGCTAAAACTTTTGGTTCGAATTTCTTTTCTTTAATTTCTTTAAAATCTTCAAGTTCAATGCACATGTCAACATCCAAATGCATTCCTAAGCTTCCAAACTCCTGAGAATTATCCAATAACTCCCCAGAAACTTCATACCATTTCATTGGAGAGATTTTTCTCTCCATAATATAATGAGTAATGTATCCTAAGTCATAACCTCTTCTCTTGTCAATTTCTTTCATTCCTAATTCGCTTGCAATATCATGCAAATCCTTATAATTCGTTGCAAAAATCTTTAATGCTTTTACAGATTTTCCAAGAAATTTCTTATCATGCAATTCCACTTTCTCAACTCTTGTTTCCCTACCTTTAACATCCAATTTTATTCTTCCAATTTTTTCAGAAAGTTTCCCTATCTTATCTTTATCCAATCCGTCAACCAAAACAGCCCAAAAATAAACCGCACAAGTATCCACTACGCAAATTCTCTTTCCTTCACTATTCCTTCCAACAATTTTTACATAATTTCTACCCTTCCAATCAAAATAGTCATAATCTATCGGAATGAAATTTGTCTTCATAAAATCAAGAATGAGATAAGGTTTATATAGCTTTTTTGAGATTAAAAAACATGGAAGATTACAATGAAAATCCAAATCCACAGAAAGAAAAATACGAAATATTTCAAGCAAATCAAATAATGATGAATAGAATTTTAAGAGAAAATGAAGAAAAACATAATCTAAGTTATAAAGAAAGGCAAAAGAAAACTAATGAAAAAGGTCTTAAAAAAGTAATGGCAAAACTTAAAATAAAGTAAAATGGGACTAAACATAAGTGAAATAATTCCGAGAAAAGAATTAAAAATTTCTGATTTGAATGGAAAAATGGTATGTGTTGATGCATTCAATAGTCTTTACCAATTTCTAACAAGCATAAGACAACCAGATGGAACCCCTTTAATGGATTCTCAAAAAAGAGTTACAAGTCACTTATCAGGTATTTTTTACAGAAATATAAATCTCTTATCTCAAGGAGTGAAACTTGTATATGTATTTGACGGAAAACCCCCTGAATTAAAAAGAAAAACCCATAAAACAAGAGGAAAAAACAGAGATATTGCTAGAGAAAGATATGAAGAAGCAAAACAGGAAGAAGATCTAGATCAAATGAAAAGATACAGCAGTCAATTATTAAGATTAAATGATGAAATGATCCAAGAAAGTAAAGATCTTTTAGAATCCATGGGAATTGCAGTTATTCAAGCCCCAAGTGAAGGGGAAGCAGAAGCAGCATTTTTAGCAAAACGTGGAGAAGTATTCGCAAGTGTAAGCCAAGACTACGATAGTATTTTATTCGGAGCTCCAAAATTAATTAGAAACCTAACTCTCGCAAAAAAAAGGAAAACATTTTCTGGATGGGTTGAAACAACTCCAGAAATAATTGAACTTGACACAGTATTAAACAATCTAGAATTAAATCTTGATCAATTAATTTGTTTGGGTATTTTGGTTGGAACAGATTATAACCCAAAAGGAATTCCAAGAATCGGACAAAAAAAAGCTTTACAAATTGTTAAACAACATAAACAACCAGTTTTAATTTTTGAAAGTGTAAAAGAACAGATGAATGCGCTTTCAGAAGAAGATCAATTTGACTGGCAAGAAATATTTCAACTATTTCACAAACCAGATGTTATTGATGAAGAATTTCAATTCAAAGAAGTTGATGAAGAAAAAATCAAAGAACTTTTAGTTGAAAAACATGAATTTTCAGAAGACAGAGTTGAAAAGCAACTTGAAAAATTAAGGGAAATAAAAGAAAAGAAAAAACAAAAAGGTCTCGATAAATGGTTTTAATCAAACATCAATAAAAGAGCCATCACCAATATTCCTGCAATCAAAGTTAAAAGTTGAAGTAATGTACTCTTGATTGTAAATTTCTTATGTAATTCGGGAATTAAATCGCTTCCAGCTATATAAATAAATCCTCCAACAGCAATTGGAACTAAAAATAACTGAATATTTTCTATAGCATTATTCAGAGTTAAAGCAACAGCCACCCCTACAAAAGAAATTAAAGCTGAAGAGAAATTTAAAAGAAGCGCGTTCTTTCTTGAAAATCCTCCTTTTAACAAAACTCCAAAGTCCCCAATCTCTTGTGGAATTTCGTGCAATCCAACAGCAATAGTGGCAGCAATTCCTGCAGGAATATTTACTAAATAACTAACTCCAATAATCAATCCGTCAATAAAATTATGAAACCCATCTCCAATAAGATTCATGAATGCAAAAGATTCGATTTCCCTAGGATGTGGAAGATGACAATGTTGCCAATGAATTACTTTCTCCAATGTGAAAAATAAAACTACACCCCCGAGTAAAAGACCTGAAATTTGGAAAGTCAATCCCCCTTCCCCAATAACTTCCGGAAGCAAATGCAAAAATGCACTACCAAATAACGCTCCGGCTGAAAAACTAATTGAATAAATTAAAATTTTATTCAATCTAGCAGGTTTTATTGAAAGAGTAAAAAGTCCAATAAGTGAAATCAAACTAACAATGAACACACTTACAAAAGAATAAACCCAAACGTTAGCCATAAAGCATAGTATTAAAAATAATTTATATATCTTTTTAATATGAAAAGAAACTACGAACCAAAAGAACCGTTCATTGAAAGAATGAAATTATTACTTGGAGAAGAATATGAAAAATATTGGGAAACAGTTCAAAAACCATCCCTAAAATCAATAAGAGTTAACACTCTAAAAATAACTCCAGAAGATCTTAAGAAAAAACTTGAAGATAAAGGTTGGAAAATTGAACAACCATTCAAAAATTATCCCGAAATAATGTTAATTAAATCTAAACTTCAACCAGGGGAACTTGGAAGAGCATTGGAACATTTATTGGGTTATTATTATGTGCAAGAAGTAGCAAGTATGCTTCCAGTTTTAACTTTAGATCCAAAGAAAAATGAAACAATCTTAGATTTATGTGCAGCTCCGGGAAGTAAAACATCTCAAATCGCTGCAAGAATGGAAAACACAGGAACATTGATAGCTAATGATTTGAAAATTGGAAGATTAAAAATTCTAGCTTCAAATTTAGAAAGATGCGGAGTAACTAATACAATCATAACAAAAAAAGACGGAATCGCACTTTGTAAAAGACTTGGAGATGAAGGGTTCAAATTCGATAAAATATTAGTAGATGCTCCTTGTTCTGGAGAAGGAACAATAAGAAGCGTACCAGTAACATTACAAATGTGGAGTTTAAAGAAAGTACAAAGCCTATCAAGATTACAAAAAGCATTATTATCTTCAGC
The DNA here is from genome assembly GCA_964549605.1 of Candidatus Woesearchaeota archaeon. GTDB lineage: Archaea > Nanobdellota > Nanobdellia > Pacearchaeales > GW2011-AR1 > CAZJDG01. The sequence goes on from CAZJVQ010000015.1 coordinate 16,121, forward strand.
AATAAAAATTTTAAAAGTTGGAGGGGAAATTGTTTATTCAACTTGCACCCACGCCCCAGAAGAAAACGAAGAAGTTTTAGATTTTATTATAAAAGAATTTGATAATTTAGAGATAGAAAAAATAAGCTTACCAATCACATGTAGACCGGGTATTTTTGGGTGGGCGGGTCGAGAATATAATAAAGAAGTTGGAAAATCATGCAGAGTTTATCCTCAAGATAAAAACGACACTGAAGGGTTCTTTGTATCTAAATTGAGGAAAGTTAAATGAAACAAGTAATATACTTAACAGGTCCACCAGGAACAGGCAAATCTTCAGTAGCTCAAAAGTTAAAAGAAAAAGGATTTACAATTTTCTGGGAATTAATAGATAAATTTCCAAAAAAAAAGTTTCCAAATCCTAGAAGTTTTTCAACAGCAGAATATATATTTAAACAAAATGTAAAAAGAAATAAATTAATTAAGAAAGAAAAAGGAATAATAATTATTGATAGACATCCCCTTGAAAATATATTAATTGCAAAAGGTCTTCTAGAAAACAAAAAAGACTTTGAAAAAATAGAAAGGAAATACAAAAATTACAAATTTGAAGAAGGAATTGTTATCAAACTAACTTCTCCAAAAAGGGTTCATAAAAAAAGATATATTTCTAAAAATGTTGAACTGATTTCAGAAAAAATGATAAATGATATCCTATCAAAATATAAAGATTATTCAAAATACCTTAGTTCTGATTTAAAAATCAATTCTATAAAAGATGTAAGTTCAATTTCTTCTTCAATAATAAAATATCTTAAAAAAATAAAATGAAAGCTATTACGCATAGGCATCGCGAAATTAAAAAATGAAACAAAAAATTTGGAAAGCAATAAAAATATTCTGGGTAGTGGTTGGAATACTCCTCGCACTTAACTTTGCATTTTGGTATACTCAAGCACTAAGCAGTCAAAACCTAGGAGTTATAATCATTTTAGCAATTTTCATAGGATACAGTATAATTGCATTAATGGCTTACGCTGCAATAACATTTTTAATATTCCTTACCAAACTAATAATTAAAATAATAAAATGGAAGAAAAAAACGAAATAATTGTTACCGCCTCA
>CAZJVQ010000016.1:0-17142 GCA_964549605.1 Candidatus Woesearchaeota archaeon
GGATAGAAGTCAACACCACATCTATCATATAGTCTTGCTAAGTCATGAACTTCCCATTTTTCTACTTTCATGTTATTATTAAATGAGCCTACACGGATTTGAACCGTGGACCTCTGCCTCTCTTAGACGAATCCTAGAGATTTGCAATCCTAATGAACTACATTCTTATAAGAGCAGCGCTCTGACCAGACTGAGCTATAGGCTCACTACTAAAATTACGAGTTCTTAGCATATTTAAAGATTACTTATAAGAAATAAAATCAGAAATTCATACGGCCAGACAACATCCAACCATCCCTTTCTAAACCATCACCGATAACATTTTTATCATTAATTTTAGAAGTATGTTTATAGATATAAGATAAGATTAAGGCAAAATCATCATCTTTTAAAGCAACTCCTGCCGATGCTCCAAAAATTCTATTCAACCTAGAAAGATTTTTATCATATGATCTCGAAAGATCATAACTCATAGAAGATATTCCAAGACTCAAATCTGCATACAAAGAAGGAATACTCTCTTTGTTGAAAAACTTACCTACTTTCAATTCTATACCTGGTTCATATCCAGTTGAATGTTTACCATCTTCTTCATATCTATGTACAATATTAAAAAAACTAAGACTCGATAAAAGTTCTTTATCATGTAAACCAACACCAAATTCAACAATTTGATTTGAATCAAGTTTACCCGCCCCCAAACTAAATCCCATACCCAATTGCGCATTTGCATTACTAGAATATGACATTGTTCCAAAAATAACTGCTGCTGAAACTGCAGCTGTTTTTGCAGCGGTTTTTAACCGATTAGTCAACCTCATCGAAAAGACAGTTATTATGATTATATAAACATGATTGTGATGCCAAGAAATATTTATAAACTAATAAATTCAATTAAATAAATGAAAAAGATATTGGTTTTGATGGTTTTATGTTTCTTAGTATTTGGAGTTGCTTTAAATGCACCCATACTCCTTGCGGGCGAAGAAAGTGAAAATCATAAACATAGCAAATCATGGCTTACAGGATCTTTTACAGATGAATTCGAACTTGAAGAAGAAATTAAAATAGATGAAGATGATGATGAAAAAAGAATAAGAAGAAAAATTAAGATAAAAAGAAATGGTGAAGAATTTGAATTTGAATCTAGATTAAGAATAGAAAAAAGTGGATCAGAATTAGAAGCATTCAGTTCTGAAGGAAAAAGACATAGAATAAGAATTGATCCTGAAAAAGCTAAATTAAAAATCCGAGAAAAATGGAAAAGAAACTTAAATATTTCAAATGTTAGTTTGGAAGAAGTAAGGCACAAAAATGTTCCTAAAGTAGTTTACAAATTACAATCAGATCATCCTGGAAGATTCTTAGGAATTTTCAAAATGATATTAAAAATACAATCGCAAGTTGACCCAGAAACAGGAGAAATCTTGGCCACAAAAATACCTTGGTGGGCTTTCTTATTAGCAGATTTAGAAATCCCAGATGACTTACCAACAGGAAACGAAGATAATGAAACAGACGATGATTCTGATGACGATGAAGAAGAGAACGAAACAGAAGATGAGAATGGAAACGAGACAGATGATGATTTGAACGAAACAAATTCTACTGCTTAAATTTTCTTAACCATATAGAATCCTTCAATATTATAACCTAATTTTTTATAATATTCTCTAACACCAACTCCAGAAATAACTGATAATTTTTTTATTCCTTTTTCTTTTATAATTTCTTCTGCTTTTTCCATCAGCAATTTTCCAATCCCCATATGCTGAGAAATTTTTCCCTTGATTCCTAAATCCAAAGCTTGACCATAAACATGCAATTCCCTAACCATTGCCTCGCCATCATGAAACCTCAATCTCAAAAGACCAAAAAGAATATCTTCATCATTAACAACTTCTAAAAAAAATTCCTTACCCTCACTTGCTTCATATTCAATTATCTTAAGTTTAGTATCTAAATCTACATTCTTATTAAAACCAACTTCCCTCATTCTTATTTCCCTCAACTTAACATGTTTATGTCTAAAATCTTCTTCAATATCTTTCCTAAGATCCAATCTTTCAACACCTTCAACAAGTTTCTCTTTTGGAAATTCCCGCATCATCCTCATAACTCGGCAATAACTAGGAATAATGTGCATCATCTTAATCAAAAGTTCACGAGTTTGCTCTTCATCATATGGCTTGTATTTTATCAAATCATGAGTTTTAGCCAAAATAGAATCTTCAACAACTTGACAAGGATAAATTTTCAATTGATCGGGTCTAAATTTACTATCCTCAAAAACTTTCTTAAATAATTCTAAATCTTTTTCAGGATTGCTATAAGGTAATCCGGGCATAATATGATACCCCACTTTAAATCCGGAATTTTTTAATCTTCTAGTTGCATCAACAACATCTTGAACTGTATGCCCCCTATTCACTTTCTTATAAATTTCATCATCCAGAATCTGAACTCCAATTTCAACCCGAGTAGTTCCTAAATCTAACATTCTTTCAATTTCTTCATCAGAACAATTATCTGGCCTATTTTCAATACACATAGCCACACACCTATGTTCTGCAGTTTCATTCAATTTCTTTGCTTCAGCCAAATCTTTCGCATCTTTTCCATTAAGTGCATCGAAGCATCTTTTAACAAATTCATATTGATAATCTAAAGGATATTGTAAAAAAGTCCCCCCAAGAATAATAATTTCTATTTTATCTGTTGGATGACCCATTTTATTCAAAACAAAAAGTCTGTTCATAACTTGTTCATAAGGATCAAAAGCCAATCCTAAAGCTCTCATGATTGCAGGACTCTTATCAGTATAACTCTGAGGGACCTTTTCTCCCCCTGGACAATAAATACAAGTTCCATGATCGCATTTCTTAGGCTTAAGCACAACTGTCAAAGGCGTAACCCCTGAAATTGTTCTCACTGGTTTCTTAACTCCGCTTGTGTTTTGCATTCAATAAGAATTAAATAGTGTTTTATATTGTTTACTAAATGGAGTATTACAAACTTATCAGAGATAGAATACCTGAAATCTTAAAAAATAAAAGAAAAAATTATAAAATTCACACAGCATCCGATGAGGAATACAGAGAAAAACTTTTAGATAAACTCCAGGAAGAAGTAGATGAATATCTTTCTTCAAAAAATCCTGAAGAACTTACAGACATACTTGAAGTAGTATATGCTATAGCTAATAATCATAATCTTTCTAATTTAGAACTTGAAACATTAAGAAAAAAGAAAAGAGAAGAAAGAGGGGGATTTGGAGAGAGGATAATTTTAGAAGAGGTTGAAGACTAATGGAAAATCAAGAGAAAATTTGGGACAATATAGCATTCGGCTGGGAAACCTATAAAATTCAACCAATAGATGAAGTAGTAAATTTTCTCAAAGATAAAAAAGGAAAAATTCTAGATTTAGGATGTGGTGGTGGAAAACATTTCCCATACATTAATGGAGAAATTTATGGTGCAGATTTTTCACAAGGAATGTTAAATTACGCAAAAGAACGTGCAAAGAAAAACAACTTAAAAGTTAATCTAACAAAAACAAACGCAGACTCATTGCCTTTTGAAGATAATTTTTTTGATTCAACAATTTTTATTGCAGCATTACATTGCATAGAATCAGGGGAAAAAAGAGAAAACTCACTTAAAGAATTATTTAGAACTTTAAAATCAAATTCTGAAGCATTGATTACAGTTTGGGATTTCGATCAAGAAAGATTCAAAGATTCTGAAAAAGAATCCTTAATTCCTTGGAAACATGACGGAAAAGAATACAAAAGATATTATTATTTGTATGATAAAAAAGAATTTGCAAATTTACTTAAAAAAATTGGTTTTGAAATTGTTAAAATTTCGGATAAAATGAATCCTAATGGTTTTTATTCTCAAAAGAACATTAGCGTAATTGTTAGAAAGCCTTAATTTGTTTCTAAGAGAATAATAAACCAATCCCCCAAACATACCAACAAATAGATCATAAATAATATCTATTTTACTTTCTAAAACAATCCATGAAGAAACTGTTCTAAGAATCCAAATAGAGATTGATCCCCCACTATCAAATAAACTGTACAAGAAATATATGGATTGCCCTGTGGAAATTAATTCGAAAAATTCCCAAAAAATAACAAATCCGAATAACAAAATAAATTTATGTTTAATGCTTATCTTTCTAAGAAACTTAAAAATTAACAACATCCCAAAGAAACCCGAAGAAAAATGAATTAATGACCAAAAATCAAAAAAGAAATAACTATTGCCATAAATTACCGTATGTAAAAATTCCGCGATCCTTATCCTTAAATCATTTATCATCTTTTTTCATAACGTTAACAATATCAAATATAGATTTTTTCTGAAATTCGACAATCCTTAATTCAGTTAAATCAATATTCACCTTTAATATTCCCAACATTGAAATAAAAACATTTCCCACTAATATATCTTTCCCATCCAACTTCTGCAAAGAAAAAATCATTTTCTGCACAGTATTTGTGATTTTTTCAAATTCCATTTTTTTAACTATCAAATTTTCCATTTCATCAAACTCAAAATCAATATCGCTTGAAATCGCTTCAGGAACTCTATCATTAAAAAGTTCAACAGGAATCTTAGCCATGGAATCTAATTGAAAACTAACCATCTCTTTTTCTTTAGGTAAATAATAATCTAGATGAGATTTATCGTCCTTACCCTCCTTATCAATAACAAAAAACCCAGAACACAAATATGCTTCAGGATGCTCTTTGCTAAATTCTTGAAACGACTCAGAATTGAATAATTTCTCGAAATAAAATTGAATATTCATGGTTTCCACAATAAAAACAGGTTTATAAATTTTTGATTAAATAAGTTTGTTATCAGTCAGTAGTAACAAATAATAAGGTTTATATAGTTCAAACATATTAGTATATTATGGAAAAAAGATATCATGGAACAAATCATATAGAACCTATTATGGAATCTGGAGCATTACTATGTACAGAACGAATAAGGGGTGAAGCTCGTTACCAAGAAACACTTGACAGATATAATGAACTTAAGAATGGTCTAGGAAACAATTTACTAGCCTGCTCTGCATTAGAAGAAAGATTAAATGTTTATTTGGGAGACACTCTAGAAACTTCAGAAGGTTATGCTATGGGGGATTCTCGTACAGTACTTGAATTTGAAATTCCCTCTGAATTAATAGGAGTAGATAGGTTTAGAGAGACATTAGTTCCTGGAAAAGTAGATTTAAGCCATCTAAGAAAAGTTCACACAAATGAATCTAATTTGAATTATATAAAGGGATTGTTAAAAAGTAACGGTTTTGAAGACGTTAATGTTGAAAAAATTTAATCTTTATTCTTTTTCAAAATATTATCTAATTTTTTATAAATAATCAAAGATAATTTTTCAATACCTTCTTCGGCATTATGGGTAACTTTAAAATTGAGTAATAAAGGTTTTTTACTAACTCTATAACATTTAACATGATAAGTTTGGACACCTTTTTTACTATAAACCTCACTTTTGTTCACAGCATAAATGTGATAAATTAACTCCCCATTAACTCTGCTTTCAAGAGTTATCATTGTCTCTCAGAAATCTCTTTTTTCAAATTTTCAATAAAATCTTCAATTTTTATTTTTTGAATTTTCTTATCACCTTTAACTCTTACAGCCAAAACATTTTCTTTTTCTTCTTTATCTCCAAGAACAATAATGTAAGGAATTCTCATTAATTCCGCATCTTTGACTTTCCCTTGAACTGTAGCATCCCTAAAATCAGTTTCAATTCTCAACAGAGGTATTTCATTTTTAATCTTTTCAACTATTTTTTTAGAATATTCAACATTCCTATCTGTAAAACTTAAAAGACTTACTTGTGTTGGGGAAAGCCAAGTTGGTAAACGTCCTTGGCCTTTTTCAAGAAGATAAGCCATTATTCTTTCCATAGCACCAACAGAAGATCTATGAATGATCATTGGCCTTTGTTGTTTATTATTTTTATCTTTGTAAGTTAAATCAAATCTATCTGGAAGTGCAAAATCAATCTGAACTGTGAATAAGGTATCTTCTTTACCATAAACATCTTTGTATTGCAAATCTAATTTAGGTCCATAAAATGCTGCTTCATTTTCTTCTTCAACATATTTAATTTTTAATTTATCTAAAATTTTCTTCATTGTCTTTTGAGAAGCTTCCCAAGCCTTAGGATCGTCGATATATTTTTCTTTATTTTTTGGATCCCATTTAGAGAATCTATACCAAATGTCTTTTACACCTAACTTAGACATTGCAAATTTAATCAAATCTAAAACCTTTTCAAATTCCTTTTCCAATTGATCAGGCATACAAATAATATGGGCATCTGCCAAAGAAAATTGCCTAACTCTGGTCAAACCTCTCAATTCTCCAGACTGTTCATTTCTAAATAAATCTGCTATTTCTGCATATTTAATTGGAAGTTCCTTATAGCTTCGAGGTTTCCTTTTGTAAAGAACGAATTGGAATGGGCAGGTCATGGGCCTTAGTGCAAATTCTTCTTTCCCAACATTCAAAACAAACATATCTTTTTTGTAATGTTGCCAATGCCCTGAAACTTTATACAAATCACTTTTAGCCATCACAGGAGTTCGAGTATACAAATAACCTCTCTTTAATTCTTCGTCCGTAATAAATCTCTCAATTTCTCTCCTGATAGTTGTTCCTCTTGGAGTAAATAACGGAAGTCCCCCTCCAACAATCTCACTAACCATATACAAATCCAACTCTCTTCCAAGTTCAACATTACTTTTCAGTCCTCCTTTCCCCTTTGGAGCACTCATCTTGACTTTTGACATTTTCCTCAACAATTCTTCTCTATTAAAATCATCTTCCACATGTTTTTCTTTATCCAGCCTAATCTCACGACTCAATTCAGAAAGGGGATGTCCTTTAACTTTCATTTCAAGTTCTTTGTAGTAACCAAAAGGTGCTCGAGTAACATCAAAATTTTTTCTAAGTTCTTTCTCAGCTTTTTCCAAAACCTCGACAGCCTTTTCTGGACTGGCTAAATTATTTGAAAGATGCGCATAAGGATACAAAACAATATTCTTTACATTCGTCTGCTTCGCTATATCTTTAACACTTTTAACTAATTCAGAAACAACTTGTCCCACATCTACATCAGTTTTCTCAACAGAAGTCAAAATAGCCAAAGCATCCTTAACATGTCCACCTTCCTTCTCTTTATCTGAGAGATCTGCAATTTTCTTCAAGGCTTTTTTCAGAGGCTTGAATTTAATATAATCTACATGAAGTGATAATAATTTCATAACGAAGAAATGATAAGGAGATTTATAAAATTAATCATAATTATTTATTCTAATTTTAATTGACGACTCCATTTATTTGACAATTTCTTCTTTTTCTTTTTCCGATATGGTTGAAGGTGCTTTGTAAGTTTTTCTTGCATTTCCAAATTTTCTGCAAAAGATTTCATCCATTTGTCATGGTTTTTTGAAGAGATATGAACTATTGGAAAAGGATTAACTTTATTTTCATTAACTTCCATTTCTGGAGAAAGATATCTTTTAAACGAATAATCTTTTGAAGAAAGCCCAATTGAATCTATAGTTTCTTCTGCATCAAAAAATAATTTTTTTGTAAAAGCTTGATTCAAACAAATACAATTAGGATATTCTCTTTTCCCCTCATAATGTCTTACAGCTTTAGCCCCATTATCATTACCAGGAATAGAAAGATGTAAAATAACATTTAAAGGTAAAACCACAGAAAAAAGAGTTTGTTCGGACAGATCTTGAATTAAGTCATCCAAACTTTTTCTATAAGTTGAATGCATCCCCTTAATTGGGTGACGATAGAGTGCGTAGTTAAATTCGCAATCAGGATTATTAAGTTGTATATGCATATTTCCAAGAATCTGACGGCTCATAATATTACAAGAATAATAAATTGCAAATCCCTTAGATTCCCAAATTTTATTTCCTCCCCAATCTATAACATCGGGAATGGTGGATCCCTTATATGTTTCCTCATCAATCTTGAATTTTAAATCGCTAGTAAATCCCCCATACAATCCTGCAGTCAAGCTTTCATAAAATCTACCTTGAGCCATTCCTTTTTCAGTTGCATTTGGTTCAATATCAAACAAGTATTTTTGAATGGGAACTCGAATTACACTCTCAACAGGTTTTAACACATTTCTATGAGATTTTTCCAAGGATCTTATTTTTTCTTTTATTGTGTCCATAAAAAAACATTTCTTATACGCTTATTAAGATTTAGTCTGTTATTAGACATACAAATTCTTATAAATCAAAAGTTATAGCACAGAGTATGGTTGTAGGAATTTCTCCTGAAAAAAGGGAACAAAGAAATAAAGTTAATTTAGTGAATAAGTTAATTGAAGAAACTTTTGGAAAAGATTTTAGTGGGGATTGGTTTTTCGATAAAGGTTTTGAAAGAAGAGATGAATTAAATCAAATAAGAAAAAAAGGTTTCGGCTCATTTAAAAAAGGAAATATACCCTATGCAGGTCAATTTCATAATCAAGAAGGAAAAAGCCTAAGCGTATTTCCAGACTACTACGTTTCTGCATTAAAATATGCAGTTTTATATAAAGAAGCAACAAAAGAAGAAGTAAAAATAAAATTACTTTGATTCTCTATAAATTTTATCAAATTCAATTTCCATATCTAAATCTAAAAAATCCAATTCAAACTCTTTAGGAATATTAATATTTTTCAAAAGTCCAGGTCTTTTTCCTTCAGCCCAAGCTTTAGCTTTTTCTTCAAAAGTTCTCGGTTTTGGATTCCCATAAGTATTATCTTCGTAACTCATTTCAGAAATTTATCAACTTGCTTCCTAGCAGTTTTCATTTTATTTTGATGTTCTTTCAAAAAAGCATTTATCTTATCAATAAGAATTTTCTTCAATTCCCCAGTTAAAAGTTTTCCAGATTTGTAATCATCATGAATCTGTTGTAATTTTTTGTCATCTTCTTCAAAAAAGAATTTCAAATATTGGAACGCAACATCTTTATCAGGATCCCCACCATGTTTCCTATGTTCTTCCAAAGTATCTCTTCCCCCTGAAAATGCATACTTCTTAATTTTCCTTTCAACTTCCTTTGGAAAATCAGTCAATGCAATAAACGAAGACTCATCACTACTTGACATTTTCCCACTTCCTTTCAAGCTCGGAAAAAATTGATTGTAAGTTGAACTAAGTTGCACAAATTTATGATCTTTATACCTTCGAGAAATATCTCTTGCAATTCTCAAATGCGGATCTTGATCAATTCCAACTGGAACAACAACTGGAACCGAACCCTCAAACTCTGGAAGCTGGGGATGAAACATATCTGCCGCTTGAATCAAAGAAGCATTAATCCTCGCAGGAGAAACCTCCCCATAAAGAGCCTTAAACTCATTAAAAGTTGCGTATCTAGAAAGATTTGAAATCAAGCTATAATAAGAATTTGATTTCTTTGCATCATTACTTCTCTCACTCTGAAAATAAAAATCCACATTCTTTGGATTAAGTCCTAAAGCAATATAATTAATTAAATATTCTTCAATAGCAATCTTCCTCATTTCTTCATAAGTTTTTTGTCTTGTTCCGTATGCTTCCAAATCAGCAACAGCAATATAAAGTTTAGCTCCAAGTTTCTGATAAAAAATCATCTGTTGGGCAATAAGCATGTGCCCTAAGTGAAATTTCCCCGAAGGCATTAAACCAGTCATCATAACAAACTTTTTCTTTTTCTGAACAGCATCAACAATTCTTTCAAAATCCCTGTGTGCAAAAATAATATTCCTCCTGAACAAAACGTTCTTGTTAAAAATCTCAGGCAGCTCATGAAGTCGCCTAACTCCAAACTTCTTAATCAGTTTTTCATAATCAATATCTCCAGAAACTTCCCACGGAGTCACTTTAATTTCCTTTTTCATGTCATAAACAAGTTAAAGATATTTTTAAAGCTTACATAAATTTTATAAACCAAACACGGCATTCTTGGAAATGAATTTAAAAGATTACATTACAAATAAAACTGAAGAATTTGCGGAGGATGTTTCAGGAGTTGAAAATATTTACTACAAATACTTCCATAGAGAATGCAACATTGCTTTTGCAGTAACATTAGCTTCAGCGATTGCATATGGCTCTTCTGAAAATAATTATCTATTTATAACCCATGGATTATTGGTAGCAGATATAACTATTAGAGCGATTAAAGGAAACCATGGAAGGAAGGCAGAATCTGGTCTCATTGGTCTCGTGAGGGAAATTTATTCAAATCATGTTCCCATTCATAAATAATTTTTTAGAATAATATTTATAAATAAGAATTCACTCTCTAAACTAATCTTAAAGAGGAAAAATGAACAAATTAATAGTTTTCAGCATAATCTCGATATTTCTAATATCTTTCGCATCCGCAGATATTCTTTTAACCCAAAATCCACACACATTTTACAACCTAGGTGACGCAATTTCCTTACCTGTTATAGTAAAAACAACAACAGAATTATCAGGAAATTTACAAATGGATTTGATCTGTAATGGAGAAGAAGTAAATTTCTACAAGAACGGAATAAGTTTATCTGCAGGTGAAGAGAAAAAAGTTGATGCATCATTAGTATTAACAAAAGAAATAATTGGAGAATTAAACGGATTCTGTTTAATCAAAATGTTTCTTAAAAACGATTTCATATTAACAGAAGAATTCAGAATATCCAAATTTATTAGCGTAGATTTAAAAACAGTTCAATCGGAGTTCGATCCAGAAGAAACAATTTACCTCGACGGTGAAGCATTCAAAGAAACCGGAGAAGATGTGGATGGTTTTGTCGAAGTAAGAGTCTTAGCTGAAAATTCAACTTTAAACACAACTCATGTTGGAACAGTAAAAAATGGATTTTTCACAATTGATTTTGCATTTCCAAAAGAAACTAAGGCAGGAAAATATTTCTTAAAAATAAAAGTGTTTGAAAAAGATGAAACAGGAACCATCACAAATGAAGGATTTGCAGATCATTCAGTAATAATAAGACAAATCCCAACAAGTTTAGAAATTGCTTTTGAAAATCAAGAAGTAGAACCTGGAACAGACATGAGAGTAAAAGCAATTCTTCATGATCAAACTGGAGAAAAAATTGAATCTGTAGCAATACTTACTATAAAAGATGAGGACGACAAAATATTAGAACAAACTGAAATAGCAACAGACGAATATCTAGAATTTCCAATTAAATACGACGATCCCCCAGAAGAATGGACAGTATTTGGAGTTTCAAATCAATTAACATCTCAAACAACTTTCGAAATAATTGAAAAAGAAGAAGCTGAAACAGAAATAATTAATAGAACATTAACTGTAACCAATGTGGGTAATGTGCCATATAATAAAACATTATTAGTAAAAATTGGAAACAACACAGTAAATATGGAAATTTTCCTAAAAGTTGATGGAGTTGCAAAATACTTACTAAGCGCCCCAGATGGAGAATATGAAATAGAAATAATGGACGGAGAAGGAAGTTCATTCTCAGAAGGAGGTGTTTTCCTTACAGGGAAAGCAATTAGTGTAAAAGAAATAAAAAAATACGGCTTTAGAAATTATCCTTTGGCCTGGGTTTTTGTAATAATTATCTTAGGAATAATAGCATTTATTGTTTACAAAAAAGGATACAAAAAAAGCTTCTTTGGATACATAACTAGGGGAAAAGAAAGACTTGGAATTCCAATTAGAAAAGATTCTCAACTTAGAACAAAAAACAGAGCAGAAATCTCATTATCTCTAAAAGGAGAAAAACAAAGATCAACAATACTTTGTCTTAAAGTAAAAGATTTGAAAAAAATTGAAAAAGAGGATGGAAACATCGAAGATACAGTTCAAAAAATAATTAGTCTTGCAGAAGAGAGTAAGAGTGCAGTTTATGAAAATTCAGAATATTTATTCTTTATTTTCACTCCAATACTAACAAAAACTTTCAAAAACGGAAAAACAGCAGTAATTCTTGCACAGAAAATTAAAGAAATAATGTTACATCATAACAAAATGCATAAGAATAAAACTGATTTCGGAATATCTTTAAACGACGGAGATATAATCGCTAAAAATGAAGAAGGAACTTTAAAGTTCATGAGTTTTGGGGACACTTTATCCGTTTCAAAAAAGATTGCCACAAGAGCGCACAATGATATTTTATTGAGTGAAACATCAAAAGGGAATTTACATTCAGTAAGAACAGAAAAACATACCAAAGAAGGAATGGATGTTTATGATATTAAAGAAGTGAAAAAAGAAGCTAATAAAGAAGAACACGCAAAATTCATTGGAGATTTTCTCAAGAGATTGGATAAAGGAGATAAATAATCCAACACAATAAAGATTATTAATACTAATGATTATGTCAAATTATGAAAGAATTTTTTAATAATTTACTTTTGGACAACGCATTAATAAATTTCTCACAAGAGCCAATAATCTTGTCTTCTGGAGAAGAATCAAATACTTATGTAAATTGGAGAAATATATTAACAGATGCATTTTCTGTAGATAAATTGTCAGATTACATAATCTCCATTGTCAAAGAAAAAAATCTAGATCCAGATTCTTTTTATGGAGTTCCAGAAAGCATGAGTCTTATTGGAGGAATTACACAATTAAAATGGGCTTCACAATCAAACAACTATCAAATAGGAAGTCATACTCTTTCAATAGGAAGAGGTAAACCAAAAGAACATGGTGCAGAAGAAGACAAATATTTTATTGGAAAACCTACAGGAAAAACAATTATCTTAGAAGATGTAATAAAAACTGGGAAATCATTATTAAAAGAAATTAGAAATATTGAAGATAAAGATTGTCAAGTAATCTCAGCAATAGCACTAACGGATCGTATGGAGACTTCAAAAAGAGATTGTTTCAATAATGAATTAAAATCATTAAGAGTTAAATATTATCCATTAAGTTTTTTAGTAAAATCAACATTAAAAAATGGCGATTTTCTTATTCCAGAAAATTGATAAATATTATTTAACTTCAGATTTCTTACTAAACATTCCTTTTAGCTTCCCAATTTTTTCTGAAAAAGACCAACCAATTTTAAAGAATTTAAATCCAAATCCAAATAGTATTGACGAAACTCCCAGAATTAAAGCTCCTAAAAATACAGTGTATGATTCAGAAAATAAAATTGAAATAGGGCTTAAAATAGAATTCTCAAGCAAAGATAAAAAGAAATTTATTGCAACAAAAGGCAATGAAGAAGTTATTAATAAAAATCCAAAAATAATTGGGAAATTAATTTTGTCTTCAGTAAAGAAAAACATAACCAATCCAAGAACTAATATAACAATTAAAATCATATAAAAATAATTCATCCAATAATCAGAAGCTTTACTTGAAAACAAAAGTCGAGAAAATGAGCCAAAACCACTCTCAGGATATTGTTGTTCAATAGCACTTTCTATTACGTCATTAAAAGCCTCATCAACAACAGCATCAGGTCCTTGATCCACAACCTCACAAGGAATATCTATTCCATAACCATCTTGACTAAACTCAAAATTAGTATTATTCTCACAATGTTCAATCAATTCATCAAAATTCTCTTCAACCTCCTTCGTAAAATTTAATTCCTGACCACCCGCTTCTGAAAAATCTGAAAGAATTAATGATTGGAAATCATTGTCTTCCAAGGATAAGCTAAACGTCAAAGAAAGATTCGCAGCAAGTAATGCAAACATAATTAGAGAAGAAAGTACAAACAATAGTCCACCTCTTATAAATCCCATGTATATAAAAAATGAGAAATAAATTTATAAACTTATCTAGCAATATTATGAGATGCCAGAAAAAGAGGAAAAAGGTTCTATAGATTTCATAAAATGGTTTTCTGAAATAAATAAAGATTCTATAAAAACCGTTGGAGGTAAGGGTGCAAATCTTGGAGAAATGTTCAACACAAAAATTCCAGTACCTCCAGGATTTATGGTTACTGCACAAGCCTACGATTATTTTATAGAAAAAGCAGGAATCCAAGCAAAAATTAGCGAATTATTAAACAAAATTGAGTATAGTAAAACTTCAGAATTAGATGAAATAACAAAACAAATAAGAGAAATAATTACTAACGCCGAATTCCCTAAAGATCTTGAAGAAGAAATTGTTGAGTCTTATGGAAACATGGATGCAGATGGTTCTGCCTCACTTCATGATGTAATTAAGAAAACACCAGAAAGTATTTTCGTTGCAGTAAGGAGCTCAGCAACAGCAGAGGATTTAGCTGACGCTAGTTTTGCAGGGCAGCAGGACACTTACTTGAACATAAAAGGAAATGAAGACCTATTAGAAGCAGTAAAAAGATGTTTCGCTTCACTATACACCTCTAGGGCCACATACTACCGTCATAAGAAAGGATTCAAGCACGAAGAAACAAGTCTTGCAGTCGTTGTGCAAAAAATGGTTGACTCAGATAAATCAGGGGTAATGTTCTCAACAGATCCCACATACAAAGACGACAACATAATAATTGAAGCAGTATATGGTTTAGGCGAAGGAATAGTTTCTGGAATGATCACTCCAGACAAATATATTATATCTAAAGAAATGAAAATTTTGGACATAAAAGTTGCAAATAAAAAAGTTGCATTAACAAGAAATTCAGGAGGAGGTAAAATTGAAGTAAAACTAACTGAAGAAAGATCAAACGCCCAAGTTTTGAAAGAAGCTGAATTAAGATCATTAGCAGAAATTGCGATAAAACTTGAAGATCATTACAAAAAACCACAAGACATTGAATTTGCAATAGAAAACGGAGAAATCTCCATTGTTCAAACAAGAGCAATAACTACTGCTAAAAACAAAATTGAATTAGGCTCTTCTAAAGAAATAGAAGGCGAAGCAGTTCTCTCCGGTTTAGCTGCTTCTCCAGGAATTGGTGTTGGAAAAGTAAGAATTGTAAAGGAAATGTCTGACTTAAACAAAGTCAAAGAAGGGGATGTCTTAGTAACTAAAATGACAAATCCCGACATGGTAGTAACTATGCAAAGAGCCTCAGCAATAGTCACAGACGAAGGAGGATTGACTGCACATGCTGCAATTGTTTCAAGAGAGATGGGAATTCCTTGCATTGTTGGAACTCAAGAAGCTACAACCAAATTAAAAGAAGATGAAATTGTGACTGTCGATGGTTTCCATGGAAAAGTATACAAAGGAAAACACGGAGAATCAAAGAAAAAAGAAATTCTTCCAGTAACTGCAAAAACTAAAACAAAAATAAAAGTAATTGTCGATTTACCAAGTTTTGCAGAAAGAGCATCAAAAACTAGATTGAAAGAAGTGGGATTAACAAGAATTGAGGGAATAATTGCAGAAGGGGGGAAGCATCCAAATTATTTCTTGAAACAAAAAAAATTAGAAGATTATGAAGAACTTGTATTCAAGGGAGTAAATGAAATTGCAAAATATTTTGATAAAATCTGGGTAAGAACTTCGGATATAAGAAGTGATGAATTTGGGAATTTAGAGGGTGCTCCAGAAGAAAAAGAAGCAAATCCAATGTTGGGCATGCATGGAGTTAGATATAGTCTAAAAGAACCAGAAATTTTAAAATCGGAATTAAAAGCTCTTAAGAGAATTGCAGAAAGAGGAAAAGAAATAGGATTACTTCTTCCACAAATAATCTCTGTAGATGAAGTTAAAGCAGTAAAAAAAGCTGCTGAAGAAATTGGATTCACAAAAGCAAAAATAGGAGTTATGGTTGAAACTCCTGCAGCAGTTCAAATAATAAAAGATTTATGTGACGAGAAAATTGATTTCATATCTTTCGGAACAAACGACTTAACACAATACATCTTAGCTGTAGACCGTGGCAACGAGCAAGTACAGCATTTATACAATGAGAATCATCCAGCAGTATTATATCAATTAGAGTTTGTAATAAGAGTTTGTAAAAGATTTGGAGTAGAAACAAGTATTTGTGGTCAAGCGGGAAGTAGAAAAGAAATGGTGAAGTTCTTAGTTGAAAGAGGAATAGATAGTATAAGTACTAACGCTGACGTTGCTAAAGAAATTTCAGATTATGTTGCAGAATTAGAAGGAGGAAAACACGAAGAAAAAACCGTTGAGGAATCTGTTAAAGAAGTGGAAAAAGCTGTAGAAAAGAAAGAAGTTGATCAGAATAAAAAAACAGAACCAGTTAAAGAAACTCCTAAAGAAGAACTAAAAACAGAACAAACTCCAGAACCTGTTAAAGAAGAACCAAAGCCTGAAGCAATTCCTGAAAAGCCTAAAGAAGAAGTTCAAACAGAAGTTAAAGAAGAACCAAAATCGGAAGTTAAACCAGATCCTGTTCCAGAAAAACCAATTGAGCCAGTTAAAGAAGAACCTAAAGCAGAAGAAAATTCAATGGAAAGGGCTCATGGTGTGGATGAAACTGAAACTGCAAAACATGAAGAACCAGTAAAAGAAGAAAAACCTGTTGAACCTACACATGAAGAACCTAAACAAGAAGATCCAAAAGTTGAAGAAAAACCTGAGGCAGTTAAAGATACCCTAAAGGGCACAAGTGAAGTAAAATCTGAAGAAAAAATTGAAGGTTCCAAGGAAGAAAAAGTTGAAGAATCAACAGAAGAAAATACTGAAGATTTTGAAGAAAAATTAGAGGAAAGTGGCGAAGCTGTTGTAAAAGAAACACCACATGAACCTCAAAGTGGATTTCAACACAATCAAGAATCAGAAGAGAAGAGAGAATTAGATATTTTCTAAATGTTTATAAATTATTGAAAACATAAATAATAATGGTTAAAAAACCAACAGCACAATCATCTAACGCAAATATTGAAAAAGCACTTATAGAAAATTTCATCGCATTACAAAAAGTTCTAACAAATCTAACCATAAAATTCGATGGACTTTCAACAAAAATTTCAAAACTTTTAGAATTATTTGAAATGTCTGCAAAAACATTATCTGAAAAAGATTTCAAAATGGGTGGAACGGGAGACCTTTCCGATAAAATGGATAAATTGCTTGATCAAAATAAAACACTTGCTCAAGGAATTTCAATGTTGCATGAAGGAGAAAACGAAACAGAACATGAAGAAAAACATGAGGCTGAGCACGA
>CAZJVQ010000017.1:0-14911 GCA_964549605.1 Candidatus Woesearchaeota archaeon
TTTGGGATTTACTCATGATACAACTAATTTTAATGATGGTGTTTTGTGTTCTTCTTACAAATCTTTGGGAACGATGCAAGAAAAATTACAACATCAAATGGAGTTGGCAGAAAGACTTAGGGCCGCAGATACTTCTGACACTGCGAGATTAGTAATTGATAGGCATTTCATTAAAGACATAAGGGGAAATTTGAGGGGATTTTCAACTCAAACTTTTAGATGCGTTGGTTGCAATGAAATTTTTAGGAGAGTTCCTTTAAGTGGGATCTGTTCAAAATGTAATGGTAAAATTATTTTTACAATTAATGAAGGGGGAATAAAAAAATATCTAGAACCAGCAATAGATCTAGCACATAAATATAATGTTCCAGCTTATATGAAACAAAATTTGGAATTGATCAAAAGATATATTGATTCTGTCTTTGGAAAGGAAACTGAAAAACAGGAAGCATTGAAAAAATGGTTTTAGTTTTTCTCTAGTATATTCTATAATATAAACATTAATAAATACGGTATTCTATTAGTCAATGAGCTGACACGAACTTTTGTTTGCGTTTTGTTTTCATAAACCTTATATTAGTATAAGAAGGTAAAAAATAAACCATATTTTTGAGACCTAAAAGAGTGGTGTCTGGCAGGTGTCGTGTCGGTTCTTTAAGAATATCTTTTATAGATGGGAAACTTTCTTTTTAAAACTTTCTTGTAATAGGTGGTCTAACATAAAGATTAATAAATACTGTATCCTATTATAATCTATTATAAAATATACTTTTCAGGCTATATAATGGATCAAAAAGAAGGTGTTAAAAGTTTTTTAGGAAGCCTTGTTGGAGATAAAGAAAAATCAACTTATGAAAATCTTCATTGGAAAGGTAGTTTTGAAGATTATCTAGGAAAAGTTAAGGAAAATCCTAAGATTGTTAGATTTGCTTTTCAAAGATTGCACGATATGGTTCTTTCCCATGGTGTTGAATTTAGAGAGGATTTAAAAAAAGATAAAATTCCTCATTATTATTTTTTTGAAGATGTTGTGGGAGATG
This sequence comes from Candidatus Woesearchaeota archaeon, assembly GCA_964549605.1. GTDB lineage: Archaea > Nanobdellota > Nanobdellia > Pacearchaeales > GW2011-AR1 > CAZJDG01. The sequence continues at coordinate 1,041 of CAZJVQ010000017.1, forward strand.
GTTCAGATGAAATTTATGGGTTGGATAAACCTTTAATGAATCTAGTTAATTTGTTCAAAGCGGCTGCGGAAGGATATGGTATTGAAAAAAGAATTTTATTGCTTCATGGTCCTGTTGGAGGATCTAAAAGTACTATTGCAAGATTATTAAAGAAAGGATTGGAAGCTTACACAAAAACAGATGATGGTTTGCTTTATACTTTTGGTTGGAAACAAGAAGGAGGAGATGTTGAGCCTTGCCCAATGCATGAGGAACCTTTGAATTTAATTCCACCAGAAGAAAGAGAAAATGTTTTTAATTGGTTGAAAGATGGAAATGAAGAAGATTCTAATTACTCTATATCTCGATTTGGAAGTTTATGTCCTCCTTGCCGTTTAAATTTTAGAACTAGGATGGAAAAAAATGGGGGAGATTGGGTTCAGACCTTAGAGGATGTTGTAATAAATCGTCTAATTTTTTCAGAAGAAGACAGAGTAGGTATAGGAACATTTGAACCTAAAGATGAGAAGAATCAAGATTCAACAGAATTAACAGGGGATATTAATTATAGGAAGATTGCAGAATATGGTTCTGATTCCGATCCAAGAGCATTTAATTTTGATGGAGAATTAAATATTGCTAATAGGGGATTTGTCGAATTGATTGAGATCCTTAAATCGGAAACGCCATTTTTGTATACTTTTTTAGGAGCTTCCCAAGAACAAGTAATTAAACCAAAAAAATTTGCGCATGTTTCTATAGATGAAGTTTTACTTGGACACACAAATGCTGCAGAATATGAAAAACTTAAGAATGATGAGTTTATGGAAGCTTTTAGAGATAGAACTGTTAAAGTGAATATCCCTTATGCGATTAGGCATTCTGATGAAGTTAAAATTTATGAAAGGGATTTTAATGAAAAGAAAATTCCTGGAAAACATATTGCACCCCATACTTTAGAGATGGCTGCATTTTGGGCTGTCTTAACTAGGTTGGAAGATCCTAAAAATGCAAAACTTACTTTGCCTCAAAAATTGAAACTTTATGATGGAAAACATATTGCAGGATTTACTCAAGATAATGTAGAGGAGTTAATGCAAGAAACAACAAGGGAAGGTATGGAAGGAATTTCTCCAAGATATATCCAAGATAAGATTTCTACAGCATTAGTGAGTCATGATGAAAAATGTATAGATCCGTTTATGGTTATGAGGGAATTAAGAAACGGGTTGGGAAATCATTCCTTAATAAATAATGAATCTGATAAAGAAAGATATAGTAAACTTGTGAATATGGCTGAGGAAGAATACGAAGAAGTTGTTAAGAATGAAGTTCGAGTAGCTATCGCTGCAGACAAAGAAGCTTTGAATACTTTGTGTAATAAATATATTGAAAATGTAGTAGCTTATACTCAAAAAGAAAAAGTTAAAGATAAATTTACTAAGAAAGATGTTGAACCTGATGAAACTCTTATGAGATCTATTGAAGAAAAAGTGGGGGATGGAATTGAAGATAGTAGGAAAGAGGATTTTAGGTTACAGATTATGAATTACATTGGAGCACGTTCATTAAAGGGAGAGAAATTTGATTATAGTTCTGATGAACAGTTACGTAACGCTTTGGAATTGAAACTTTTTGAAGATAAAAAAGATAGTATAAAATTGACTAGCCTTGTTTCAGAAGTAGTAGATGAAGAAAATCAGAAAAAAATTGATGTTATTAAAGGGAGAATGATTAAAGATCATGGTTATTGTGATGTGTGTTCTACAGACGTTCTGAATTATGTTGCAAGTATTTTTGCAAGAGGCGATCCTAAAGATTAATAATTCATAATAATGGATATTTCAAGAATAAGAAAAGATCGTAGTAGGTTTAAAAAAATAGTTAGGGGTGCTATAAAAGAAAACCTGAAAAAGTATATTTCTCATGGTGAAATGATTGGTAAAAAAGGGAAGGAGTATGTTAGTATCCCTTTGCCACAGATTGATACGCCTGATTTTCGTTATGGTGGGCCCGAACAAGGTGTGGGTCAAGGGGAAGGGGAAGAAGGAGATGGGGTTGGATCTGGCGCAGGCGATTCACCTGGAAGAGGACATCTTACTGAAGTTGATGTTTCTTTAGAGGAGTTAGCAGAAATTCTTGGAGAAGAATTAGAACTTCCAAGAATTGAACCTAGAGGGAAAAATAAAATAATTGTTGAAAAAGAAAAATATTCTAGTTTAAGAAGAACAGGACCTAAGCCTTTGAGGAGTACTAAACAAACTTTATTGCAAGCTTTGAAAAGAGGGATAAGTGAAGGAACTTATTATCCTGATAAACCAAGTATTACAATAATTGGGGATGATGAAAGAATTCGTTCTTGGAAAACTGTGCCTAAACCAGATAATAATGCGGTGATATTTTACATGATGGATGTTAGTGGAAGTATGGGGCAGGAACAAAAAGACATAGTTCGAACAGAGGCATTTTGGATTGATACTTGGTTAAAAAGTCAATATAAAAAATTAGAGACTCGTTACATTATTCACGATGCTGTGGCAAGAGAAGTTGATTCAAATAGATTTTACACAACGAGAGAATCTGGAGGAACTAAGATTTCTTCTGCTTTGAATTTATGTAGGAAACTTATAGATATACAATTTAATCCAACTGATTGGAATATTTATTGTTTTCAATTTTCGGATGGAGATAATTTGGGGGGAGATAATAAAATTTGTAAGGAGATTTTATTGGAAAGAAAATTATTGGAAGAGGTTAATATGTATTGTTATGGCCAAGTTAAAAGTTCTTGGGGAAGCGAGGGAGATTTTATAAAATTTATCGAGGAAATTGCTAAAGAAAGAGATAATTTACTTTATTCAAAAATAGACGATCGTGAGGATATTATTGGTTCAATTAAAACTTTTTTAGGAAAAGGAAAATAATGAATATAGTAAAAAAATTTCCAACTGAACTGAAAGAATTAAAATATAAAATAGAAGGTTATGCTAAAGATTATGGTTTGGATTTTTTCCCAGTTGTTTTTGAAGTTTTGGATTTCGATAAATTGAATGAATTTGCAGCTTATGGAGGATTTCCCGTTAGATACCCTCATTGGAAATTTGGTATGCAATATGAACAATTGTCAAAAGGATATTCTTATGGTTTGAGTAAAATTTATGAGATGGTTGTTAACACTAATGTTTGTTATGCTTATTTATTGAAAAGTAATCAAATGGTTGATCAAAAAACTGTGATGGCACATGTTTATGGTCATTGTGATTTTTTTAAAAATAATATTTGGTTTTCTAAAACAAATAGAAATATGATGGATGAATTGGCAAATCATGGTTCTCGAGTTAGAAAATATGTCGATTTGTATGGGGAGGATGTTGTTGAAGATTTTATTGATTCTTGTCTGTCTTTGGAAGATTTAATAGATCCACATAGTCTTTTCATAAAACGTAAAAGTGATACAAAAAATATTAATTTAGAAGTAGATCGTTTTGAGAGTAAAGATTATATGAGGGATTATATGAATCCTTCAAAAGTGATTAAAAATCAGAATGAAAAATTAGAAAGAGAAAAAAATGAAAGAGAAAAGAAAGAAATAGAACTGGTGAACATTGATGGATTAGAAAAAGATATTTTACAATTTCTTATTGAATATGCTCCTTTAAAAAAATGGGAAAGGGATGTCTTATCTATTATAAGAAAGGAAGCTTATTATTTTGCTCCACAAAAACAAACAAAAATAATGAATGAAGGTTGGGCAAGTTATTGGCATTCAAAAATTATGACTGAAAAAGCAATGGTGGATTCGGAGTTAACTCAATTTGCAGATCATCATGCAGGAATTGTAAGCACTAGTGGAAAAAAGATTAATCCATACAAATTAGGTTTGGAATTATTTTTGGATATTGAAGATCGATGGAATAAAGGGAAGTTTGGTTTGGAATATGAATCTTGTAAGGATGAAAAAGAAAGGAGAAATTGGGATAAAAAATTAGGATTGGGAAGGGAGAAGATTTTCGAAGTTCGGGAAGTTTATCATGATTTAAGTTTTATTGATTCTTTTTTGACTGAAGATTTTTGCAGAGAGAAAAAACTTTTTACTTATTCTGCTGACGAAGAGGGCGATGATGCAGAACTTGAAAGTAGGGAATTTAAAAAAATCAAAAAAACACTTCTTTTTCAATTGGCAAATTCTGGGAAACCTGAAATTATTTTGAAAGAGGCAAATTTTAATAATTCTGGAGAATTACTTTTAGAACATAAAAATCCTGTGACTGGTTTGAAGAGAGATTATGCTGAAGAAACTTTGAAAAATCTGTATAAAATTTGGAAGAGATCAGTTTACTTGGAATCAATTAATCCTGATGGAAATGAGCTTTTTTTCAGTTGTTATAGCGATGATGAAGTGGATGTTGAAGAATTTCCTAAAGTAGATGAGCCAATTATTCTAGATTATGTTGGTTAGATTAAATATAAGAAAATTGTGGGAATTAATAGGCAGCCCATCATGTTGGTTCTTTTGACGTTAAGAGAAATACAATAAATTCCAGTAAGTGTTGAAACTATTAAAATTATCAATCCAATAAATCCTGAAATTAAAAATACTAACACTGTTAAGATCACCAAAGTAATAATTGATAATATTGAATAATTGACTTTTCTAATTTTTTGTGAAATTATTTTTGCTAAAAACTTTGTTAAGAAAAAAGAAATTATTCCACTTACTAAAATTGTGATTATTATTAAAATAAAAATTTCTTTTGAAGGCAAATTGATGATTTCTTTTACTGCTATTGCTGCTCCAGTTCTTGTTTTTGAAATTGCGTATAAAGAAATAAATGAAAATCCCATAACTAAAGTATTTGTGGCTCCAACTAAAACTAAAAAATCTTTTTTATTTGATTTTGAAATCATATTTCCAATTATTGCCGCTTGTCCAGAACCTAAGCCTGGAAGAAAACTGCAGATCGGAGAAGCTATCAATGCTCCAATTAATGGACGATGGATTTTTGTTTTTGAAATTTGAATTTTTTGTTCAGGGATTTCTGTTTTGTTTTTCAAACTTAGGAGTAAATTAGAACTCCCAAATAATCCAGTAAGTAATGGTAAAAGAAAACTATTGGATCCTTCAGTTAAATTCAAAGTAATTAATCCTAAAAATCCTGTAATAAAAAATACAGTAAATGCGGCTCTTCTGTTTTTTTCTGATAGGATTAAAATCCCTGAAACTACGATTATTAAAAAAGGAATTATGTTTTTTATTGATTCATAAATTTTTGGAATTAGTATTGCAGAGGGATATGCTATTAATAGTAAGAGGAATATTGCCGCTAGACTTCCGTAAGCAGTTAAGAGAATTGCTTCGTAACCTAAACCTTTTTTTAACATCTCGTGTCCAGGTAAAATAGATAGTTCTGTATCTGTGTCGGGACAACCTAAAAAAACAGAGGGGATGAAATCAATAAAAGTATGAGTTATTGCTACAGAAACTATGAATACTATTAAATAAATGGGATCTAGGGAAAAGAAAATTGAAGATGCAACTGAAACTAAAATTATTCCTATTAGGTTGATGTGGATTCCTGGAATCAATCCTGTGAAAGTTCCAACTAATATCCCAAACAGCAAGAATAAAATTATTTGAATTAACATGAACTTTTATAAATACTTTTTATTTAACTTTATGACACCGCAGGCGTACCCCGAAAAATCTTCTACAAAGATTTTTACTAAGGGTAAAAAGAGTGTTGTGTTTTTATTTTCTGTTATGTTCTTGTTTAGTATATCAATGGTTGTTGCTGCTCCATCAGGAACTGACTCATCAGTGATTGATATTTCTTTGATTGATGAAAATGCTGTACTTGAAGTAACAGGGGGAATAACTCCTGATAACCCTTTGTATGTTGTGGATAAATTTTTTGATAGATTTTCTATCACTAAAAACTTTAAATATTGTTATTTAATATATTTTTTATGAATAAGTTTTCAGTTGTGGACGAAAAATTTGAAAAAAAGGTTTTTGAGGTAGGTGATTCAATTATTGAAATTGCTAAGAAGTATAAAGAAGATACTTTTGATAATAAGGTTTTTGATGCTTGTATGAAGAACCCACATACAAAAAAACAATTACTGAGATTTATTGAAGTTCTTCCTACTTTGTTGAAAAAGGATGAAGATGTTGTCTCTCATTTTAAAGAATACATTCTTGACGAAAAAGTTGATATGGGATTTATGAATTTAGGTTTGAGTGCAGGAAATATTGCTTCAAAAATTTCTCCTAGTTTTTTTGCAGGTAAGGTAAAAGATTTTTCTGAAAGGATGGCCAAGAATTTTATTGCAGGAGCAGATATAGAAATTGCATCGCAATTTGTCGAGGCTCAATTAGAACAAGGATTAGAATTTAGTTTAGATCATTTAGGGGAAAAAACTACTAGTGAAGTTGATGCAAAAAAATATATGGAAAGTTATTTCAAAACATTAGATGTTCTTGTAAAAAAATTTGGGAAGAAAGCAAAAAACAAATATGGAAAACCTTTGATTAACCTTTCAATTAAGGCATCTTCTCTTTATTCTAGGTTTGACCCAATTGATCCTGAAAACACTAGTAAAAATGTTAGAGATAGATTGAGGCCTATTTTTCAAAAAGCAAGAGATGTTGGCGCTTTCATAAATATTGATACCGAACATTATGAGATTAAAGATATTACTTACAGAATTTTTAAAGAATTATTGGAGGAGGAAGAATTTAAAGATTATTTTGATGTGGGGATTGTTATTCAAGCTTATCTCAAGGATTCTGAGGAGTCATTAAGAGAGTTAATTAAATGGGCAAGGAGAAATGAACATAAAATAACAGTTAGATTGGTTAAGGGGGCTTATTGGGATCATGAGGTGATGCTTGCCCAAAAAAATAATTGGGAAATACCTGTTTTTACAAAAAAATGGCAGAGCGACGCTAATTATGAAAAGTTGACTAGAATTTTACTTGAGAATGCAGAATATACTCATGTTGCTATTGCTTCTCACAATATTAGGAGTGTTGCAGTTGCTTTGGCTTTGAAAAAAGACTTGAATGTTAAAGATGAATTTTTTGAAGTCCAAATGCTTTATGGAATGGGGAAGGAAGTTAAGAAATCTATTGCGGAGAAAAAAATTCCTTTAAGAGTTTATACTCCTTTTGGAGATTTGATTTCTGGAATGGGTTATTTTGTTAGGAGACTGTTAGAAAATTCTGCAAATGAATCTTTCTTGAGATCTTTTGATTCAAATATTGATTCTGAAACTTTGTTGAAAAATCCTCAGTTAGATGATTCTGTTTTGGAAGAAAAAAAATACCCAAATGGGCATAAAGAAAGAAAATTTTGGAGAAATCTTGTTCCAACTTTTAAGAAAAAACAAGAAAATATTTTTGAAGTTGAAAAGAAAAAAGAACAGGTTAAATTTAGAAATGTTCCAGTTTGCGATTTTTCTAAAGAAGAGAATAGAAAAAAAATGTCGAATGCTTTGGAAAAAGTTTCTTCCCAATTTGGAAAAATAAATTATGGTCTTAAAATTGGAACTCAATGGATAAATACTGACGAGCATTTTTATTCTAAGAATCCTTCTAATCTCTCTGAAACTATTGGAAAAGTTTCAAAAGGAAATTTGGAGTATGTTGAACACGCAATAAGAAAAGCTAAGGAAACTTCTAAAACTTGGAGATTAGTTCTTCCTGAAGATAGGGCTGAATATTTATTTAATGTTGCAAAACAAATGGAAGCTAGAATTTATACTCTTTCTGCTTTGCTTGTTTTTGAATCTGGGAAAAATTGGAAAGAAGCTTATGCTGATCTTGCGGAGGCGATAGACTTTTTGAACTTTTATGGATTGGAGATGATTAGACTTGGGGAGGAGAAATTTACTCAAGAAGTTTTAGGAGAAGATAATACTTCAAATTATATTCCTAAAGGAGTAGTTGGAGTTATTTCTCCTTGGAATTTTCCTTCTGCTATTTTTTTGGGAATGACTTCTGCTGCAATTGTTACAGGTAATACTGTTATTGTTAAACCTGCATCAGATACTCCTTTAATTGCTGCTGAGATTGTAAAAATGTTTGAGAAAGCGAGATTGCCTCCAGGAGTTCTTAATTTTGTTCCAGGTGGTGGAAGTGATGTGGGCAATGCCCTGGTTGAATCTAAAGATGTTAATATGATTGCATTTACTGGTTCTAGAGAAGTTGGATTGGGAATAAATAAAAAATTATCTGAAATGAGAAAAAATCAAAATCATATTAAGACCGCAATTTTGGAATTGGGTGGGAAGGATGGAATTATAGTTGATAATACTGCAAATGTCGACGAGGAAGCAATCCCTGGAATCATTTATTCTGCATTTGGATATCAAGGGCAAAAATGCTCGGCTTGTTCTCGTGTTATTGTTTTAGAATCAATTTATGATAATTTTGTAGATAAACTGGTTGAAAGTGCTAAGAGTCTTAAAGTCACTGATACAAGGAAACCTAATTGTGATATGGGGCCAATTATTAATAAAAAAGCTTATGAAAATATTTTAGATTATATCGAAAAAGCAAAGACAGATGGGGGGAATATTTTGTTAGGGGGGAAGCATGATAATTCAAGGGGTTATTTTGTTGGCCCAACTATAATTGAAGTTGATAGAAACAATATTATTTCTAAGGAGGAAATTTTTGGGCCTGTTTTGGCTGTGATAAAAGTTAAGAATTTTGATGAAGCAATGGAAGTTTTTAATGGAACAGATTACGCTTTAACTGGAGGAATTTATTCTAGGACTCCTTCACATATTAAGAGATTTAAGCAAGAAGCGTTAGTGGGAAATCGTTATATCAATCGAGGAATTACTGGGGCTGTTGTTGAAAGGCAGCCGTTTGGAGGATTTAAGATGTCTGGAGCAGGTTCTAAGGCAGGAGGAGTTGATTATTTATTGAATTTTATGTATCCTATTTCAAATTCTGTGAATACTGCGAGAAGTGGCCATATCCCTGGGATTGAGGATTTTGTTGAAAGCAGCTCAAAAGAAACCTTTAATAATCAATAACTACTTTTTTTCTTATGGATATTAAAGAGCGAATTGAATTGATTAAGAGAAATACGTTTGAGATTTTAGGAGAGGATGAATTAGAAGCTCTTTTTAAGAAAAAGAAAAAACCGGTTGTTTATTGGGGAACTGCTCCTACTGGAAAACCTCATGTGGGTTATTTTTTACCAATGCTGAAAATAGCTGATTTTTTGAAAGCAGGATTTCATGTCAAAATTCTTTTAGCAGATTTACATGCAGTATTGGACAATGTTCCATGGACAATAGTTGATAAAAGATATGATTATTATTCAAAAGTATTTCCGTTGATGCTGAAAGCTATTGGAGCTGACACGAAGGAATTAGAATTTGTTAAAGGAAGCGAATTTCAATTGGCTCCAGAATATATGTATGATGTTTTAAAATTATCAAGCGTTGCTTCTATTCATGACACAAATAAGGCTGCTTCTGAAGTTGTTAAGATGGGAACTAATCCTAAAGTTTCTGGGTTGATTTATCCTTTGATGCAAGCAGTTGATGAATATTATTTAGATGCGGATGCCCAGTTAGGGGGAACAGATCAAAGAAAAATTATGGTTTTAGCGAGGGAGAATTTACCTAAGATAGGTTACAATTCTAGAATTGAAATAATGAATCCTTTGGTTCCTGGTTTAATTGGAAAGAAAATGTCTGCTTCTGATGATAAGTCTAAAATTGATTTGTTGGATGATGAAAAAACTGTTCAGAAAAAATTACAAGGAGCAGATTGTGTTTCTGGAGATGTAGATAATGGCGTTCTTGCATTTTTGAAATATGTTTTGATGCCTATAAAACAAGATATTAAAGGAACGTTTGTGATTAAGAGAGATAAAAAATATGGTGGAGACATGAATTTCAAAAATTATGAAGAAATTGAGAAACTTTTTGTTGCTAAAAAATTACATCCTCTTGATTTAAAGAATGCAGTTGCTGATGAAATTTCTAATTTGCTTAAACCAATTCAAAAGTCAAGAAAAGTATTAGAAAAATTCTCTAAAGAAGCTTATAATTAATAACAACTTTTTTTATAAAGTCTGATTTTATATTTTATTAATGGAAGAAGGTGAAGCAAAGAATGAACTTTATGTTCCTGACAAAGATGATGTCTTTATGACTATGGTTTATTTAGTTGCAAGTCAAAGTAAGGATCAAAGTACACATGCTGGGGCAGTTATTGTTGGACCAGATAATGAAATTAGATCTACAGGATATAATGGTTTTGTGAGGGGATTGAATGATTACAAGTCAGAGAGACAGATTAGACCCGAAAAATATTTGTGGTTTGAACATGCAGAAAGAAATGCTATCTATAATGCTACTTTGATGGGGGTTTCTTTGAAAGGTTGTAAAATTTATTTGAGTGGCCTTCCTTGTATGGATTGTGCGAGAGCAATTGTCCAATCAGGAATAAAGGAAGTCATTGCAGATGTTGATGGAATATGGCCTTATTCTCCAGAAACTGAGGAAATTTCTAAGAAATCTTTAGAAATGTTTGGAGAAGTGGGGGTTAGAGTGAGATATTATTCCCCAAAGTTCGTTGATATAAAGAAATTTAGACAGGGAAAAGAAATCCCTCTTACTTTGTCTTAAATTCAACTACATCTAAATCTTTTAATTTGTGTGTTAGTCCCACTTTTTGTCCAGCGAATTTTGAACTTGGACCCCAGATTCTTGTTTCTTTGATATTTTTTGAAAAACCATGAAGGATCTTTTCTGCAATCTCTTTGATTGTTGAATCTGGATTAAGAATTATTGGTCTTTCTGTTTTTCCTTTTCCAGGTTCTTTTGTAAAGACACGGATTTTTCCAGAATTTTCCAAAAGTTTTATTTTTAATTCCTCAATTCCTTCTTTATTTTGGGTTGAGATTAAGACAAAATTATGTTTTTTACTTTGGAGAGTTGCAGAAACTTTTCTTTTTTCGTTTTCTGTTAGCAAATCTGATTTATTGAATACAACTATTTTTTTTGCTTTACTTTTTCCCAAATTTTTTTTAATTTCTTCTACTTGAGAAATGTTTGTGATGAATATTAAAATAATATCTGCGGTGTGAGTTAAACCTCGATCATAGTTTTCTGACTCAATTGCAGGATTTTCTATTAGTTGGAATTCGACCCCTTTATATTTTAACATTCCTACAATTGGTTTCTTAGTTGTGAAGTTGAATTCACTTATTTTTGTGTGAACGTTTGTCAATAAGGTAATTAATGAAGATTTTCCAGTATTGGTTTTTCCGACGATGATTACTTGGACACCTTCTTTTTTTATTCCTTCTTTTGAAGATTTTCCAACTTTTTTTGCCCCCTCAATTTTTTTTAATAATTTTTTATATCTTATTCTTAATTGTGCCAGCATTTTCTCACTGCTTTTGTGTTTTGGACATTCCTTAATCATTTCTTCAAGATATTTTACTCTTTCTTCATCAGATTCTGCAGAAAGAAACTTTTCTTCAGCTTTGTGATAGAAAGGGGATTGATTTGTTGAAGCCATATGTCTTTTAAATCTAATTAACTTAAAAATTTGATGGAGAAGAAATATAGGGAGGATGTGACAAGGTTTTCCTCTTTTTTAGGATTGAAGGCTTGGCATGAAGGCGAATCAAAAGAACTTGAAAAATGGATTGGTTTCGGATTTTTTAATCATATTTTTGTTTTTGAAAATGGGAAGGTAACTTTATATTATGATATTGAAGAAGGAGATCGATTTCATGAAATTTTAACTGAGAAATTAACTGAAAATCTTTTTGATGATCTTTGCGATTATTTTTTTAAAATTATAAATGAAAATAAAAATTTAGATTCTAATGAAAAAATTATTCAAGTTTTAATTAAGCTTTGGCCGGCATTTTCAATTTTTGATGAGCTTTCAAAATATCCCGAGTTAGGAAATGATTTTATGATAAGAAGATTATTCAGAGTTAGACAAACTACTGAGCATTTTTCTTATGTTCTCGAGGGAAAGATTAAAGAAGATGTTGTTGAAGATTGCGTATTGTTTCAAGGAGAAATTTATGATATTTGTTTTGAAGAATTTATTAAAAGAAAAAATATTGAAATTTTAAGATGAAAACAAAAAAAGAAATTATTGAAAAGATAACTCAGAAGAAAGAATTTTCAAAACTTAGAAAAATTGATGTTGAAATGGCTTTTGAAAAATTTGATAAGAAAGAATTTTCAGATTTGGATAAAATCAAATTAACTAGGGATTTGTTAAGAAAAGTTTTTTCTGCATTCACTAGTCAAAAACTTTTGTCTATCAAGGATAAGGATCCTGAATGGTTTTTGAAAAAACATCTTTCAACTAAAGAGAGATTTGATTTTTATGAAAAACTTTATTCTAAAATTTTAACTGGGAATGAAACTGTTTTTGATTTAGGTGCAGGAGTTAATGGCTTTAGTTATAATTTTCTTCCAAAGGGAACTAATTATATTGGGATTGAAGCAATGGGTCAACTTGTTGAATTGATGAATTATTATTTTAATAACCTAAAGGTCACAAGTAACAAGAAGTTGGATGCTGGAGCAATTCATTTAAGTTTATTTGAATTAGAAAAATTGAAAAAATATTTTAAGCAGGTTAAAGGTAAGAAAATTGTTTTTTTGTTTAAGGCTTTAGATTCTTTAGAGATGATGCAAAGAGATTATTCTAAAAAATTATTGGTCGAAATTTTTCCATTAGTTGATACTGTTGTTTTGAGTTTTGCGACGAGAAGTTTGATTAAAAAGACTAAATTTAAAGTTCAAAGAAAATGGATTATTGATTTTGTAAAAAATAATTTTGAAATTTTAGAAGATTTCGAATTGGGAAATGAAAGATATATTGTTCTTAAGAAGAAGGAAAAATAAAAGAAACATTTATAAAAAAAATTTCCTTATTGTTATAATGGCTGTACAATCACCACCAATTCCTGCTAAACCTATTGCTAAGGTTGCTTCTCCATTGAAGATTGCTCCAACACCTTCCAAGACTTCACCAATGGCCGCATCTAAATTGCCTACTTCTGCTGCTCCAATGGGCTCAGCACCTTCTACACCAGTTGCTCCTGGAGCTTCTGGAATGCCTTCAATGCTCAATCAACCAGAACCTAAAAAAAGAAAATGGCTTTGGATTCTTTTAGGAATTTTTGGCGTAATTATTGTTTTAGCAATTGGTATAGGTCTTTATTTAGGTTTATCCTAATTATATTTATATACCCCTAATTTTTCTAGTATTTATGGCTGACAATTTTCATAAAAAGATTTTGAATAATGGAATGACGGTTTTGTTTGAGAAGAGAAACATTCCAGTGGTAAGTGTTGCTTTTGCTGTTAAAAATGGGGGGATGAATGAATCTGAAAATGAAAAGGGAATTTCTCATTTTATAGAACATATGCTTTACAAAGGAACTCCCACTAGGGATTCTAAAAAAATTTCTGAAGAGATAGAAAAAAATGGAGGAGTTTTAAATGGTTTTACTGATGAGATTGCTACTGCTTATTGGTGCAAAATGCCAAGTCAACATTTAGATATTGCATTAGAAGTTTTAGGGGATATGGTTAAGAATCCTGTTTTTGATGAGAAAGAATTAGAAAAGGAAAGAAAAGTTATTTTTGAAGAGATAAAAATGAGGAAAGATAGTCCCATGATTCATGTTGTAGATGAAATTCACAATTTATTGTATGAAAGTCCTTTGGGTTTGAACTTGATAGGAACTTATGAAACTATGTCTTCTATTAATAAGGATAAATTAACTGAAAGATTTAAGCAAGTATATACTCCTAAAAATATGGTCCTTTGTGTTGTGGGTGATGCAGAGTTTGATAAAATTGTTGAATTTGCCGAAAAGAAT
>CAZJVQ010000017.1:14921-16666 GCA_964549605.1 Candidatus Woesearchaeota archaeon
TGATCAAGCAAATTTAGTTTTTGCTCATCATGTCCCTTTAGCTGATGATGAAAAAAATTATTCTGCCCAAGTTCTGAGTACATTGATGGCAGAGGGAATGTCTTCAAGATTATTTTCTGAAATTAGAGAAAAGAGAAATCTTGCATATGCAGTAAAAGGTGAATCAAATATTAACAAAGATTTTGCTTATAATATAATTAGAGTTGGAACCACAAAAGAAAAAATTGAAGAAGTTAAAAAAATTATTTTGGAAGAATTTGAAAAAGTTTCAGGAGAATTAACTGAAGAAGAATTAAGACAAGTCAAAGAACAGATGATTGGAAATTATCAGATTGCTATGGAAGATTCTCAATCCCAAATGGTCAATTTAATTTTTTCAGAATTCAATGGAAAGGCAGAAGAATTTTATGATTTTGAAGAAAATATTAGGAAAGTTAATTTAGAAGATGTTAAAAGTTTAGCAAAAATTAAAGATTATAGTTTTATGGCTTTGATTCCGGAAGAATAATATTTATAAACATCTTTTTTTTAGATAGTTCATGAAGAAGTGGTTATTTTCAATTAGTTTGCTTTTAGTTTTAAGTTCTGTTATGTTTGTTAGCGCTGGTTTTTTTGATTTCTTTAAATCAGATGGGGGGATAACTGGCAAGGTTATAGATATTCAAAGTGATTTATCCGAAGTTGCTAAGTTTGGTTCGGAGGTTGTTGTGAATGATACTTGGAAACAGATTAGATTTGATACTGACTTTGGTATTGATGATGAGGTGGTTGTGATTGCCACCATGGTTACTAAAAATGGCGATGACCCTTCTCATGTAAGGATTAAGGATGTTAGAGAAGATGGTTTTAAAATGAAGATAGAAGAATGGGATTATCTTGATGGAGGGCATCTTAATGAGGAGGTTTCTTGGATTGCAATACCAAAAGGAACTTATAATTGGAATGGGAAAAAAATTATAGTTGAGAGTATAAGTGGGGTAAAAGAATCTTTTGTGTCAGTAGATGGGGTGTTTTTTGCAAATGCTGTGGTATTGACGCAGATTCAATCTTATGATACTAGTTCAGATAATTTAGTTACGAGAACTTCTGAGGTAAGTGGAACTTCTTTTAAGATTAGGACACAGAAAGAAAAAAACAAAGTTAATGATGCTTATGGGGGAGCAAAAATTGGATATATTGTTGCTGAGAAAGGATTTTATAATACTGGAACTGACATGGTTTTAGAGACTGGAATTTTTACGGATATGACTCATGTGGAACAAACAAAAAATTTTAGATTTTCTGGGGATGACACTGATCAACGTTTCTTTTTAGGAAATTTGGTGACTCCGAAATGGGATGCGTCTGAATTTATTGATTCATATAGCCATGGACCCCATCATGCATCGTGGTTTAAGTGTAAGTTATTTGCTGACTGTCCTAGTAGTACAATATACCCTTCAAGTGACAAATATCATGTGTTTTATACGAATCCTAATGGATATTTATATAGCCATCTTGAAGTAATCTCTGGAACTCCTTCTGGAGTCCACACTCATTCCACACCAATTCATCCATACACTTCTCTTGTAGAAACTGCTGCGGCAAGTTTGATAATCTTGGGAAAAACTATGTGGCTGTTTTTGTAGAGGAAGATCGTTCAGTCAATAATGATGGGACCCATATTGCAGATACAGGATATCTTAGTGAAGAAGTTCATTATTTGCTTTTTAGAAAATTGGGGGCTGGAGCCTCTTCCCCTTCTG
>CAZJVQ010000018.1:0-1622 GCA_964549605.1 Candidatus Woesearchaeota archaeon
TGTCCACCAAGGCTTGTTGGCGCCATTTGTCCTCCAGTCATATCATAGTTAGCATTATTAATATGGAGGCATGTAAAATTTTCTCCCCTAATTGCAGCATGCACAATATGGCTTAGTCCGATTGCAGTAAGGTCCCCATCTCCCTGATAAGTTATGATTACTTCGTCCGGATCTGATAATTCTCTAATCATCGTTGCTTCCGCAGGAGCTCTTCCATGTGCAGCTTCTTTATGGTAGCATTTGAAATATCTATCCATCAAAACAGAACATCCCACAGAATTGACTATGATTGTTCTTTCTGCAATTTTCAGGTCTTCCATAACTTCTCCTAAAACTTTATGGATTGTATTATGCCCACATCCTCCACAGTAGTGTGTGTTTCCTGAAAATACTTTTTCTTTTTTATTTTCTAGTGTCATTTTTACATTTCCTTTATTTTTTTGATGAGTTCTTTTTTGGATATTAAATTCCCTCCGCTTCTTCCGTAAAATTCAACGGGACAATTTCCATTCACGGCTAATCTTACATCTTCTACCATTTGTCCTTCTTGGCTAAGTTCTGCTGCAAGTATGCTTTTTGAATTTCTAGATAATTCTTCTAACTTGCTAGATGGGAATGGCCAGAGAGTTATTGGTCGAAACAATCCTACTTTTTTCCCTTCTTTTCTCATTTCATTTATCACTTCTTTTGAAGTTAGAGAGACACAACCATATGAAACTATAATGATCTCTGCATCTTCTGTGAAGTATTCTTCAAATCGTACTTCATTTTGTCTTATTTTTTCGTATTTTTTAGAGAGATGTTGTTTATGCGCTTCAAGTTCATCTTCTCCTAACCGAAGTGATTTTATTGCCTTAGGTTCTCCATTTCCACGCTTTCCTATTGCCCAAGAAGACTTATTAGCAATTTCTATGTTAGTTTCTGGAAAAATGAAATTTGATTCCCATTGTGCCAATAAACCATCTGCAAGAAGAATTCCGGGCATGCGGTATTTATCTGTTAAGTTGAATAGGGTAAAAACATGTTCAGCCATTTCTCTGGTTGAGCCTGGAGCTAAAACTATACTTTTGTAGCCTCCGTTGCCTCCCCCCTTTACTGCTGGAAAATAATCCTCTTGCTCTGGAGCAATGTTTCCCAAACCGGGCCCTCCACGCATTATATTCACAATTACTGCTGGAACTTCTTGACCCGCGATGTATGAAATTCCTTCTTGCATTAAACTGAATCCTGGAGATGCTGTTGCAGTCATAACTCTGCAACCAAGTGAGGCTCCTGCCGAGATTGCATTTATAGATGCAATTTCATCTTCCATCTGGCGAAAAGATCTAAAAGAAGGATATAATTTTTCTTTTCTTTCTAAATCATCAGAATGAGCCTGTGAGATGTCTTCCAGAATTTCTGTTGCAGGAGTTATGGGATACCCGGCAAAACTTTCAAGTCCTGCTCTAAGAGCGGCTTTTGCTATCGCGCTATTCCCCTTCATAAAAACTTCTTCCATTTTGGGTCTAAATTTTAAGGTAACATTCTCTTTTAAATTTTCTTATTCTAGAATTATTTATTTTCCCAATCAGTATAACAGTTTTTAAAAATACAGAATTTCTTTTCATGCCATGATTACTTAT
>CAZJVQ010000018.1:1632-15736 GCA_964549605.1 Candidatus Woesearchaeota archaeon
GAAGGATTTTCAGAACAGTTGCAAAGTTTACCAAACACTTTCGTTGAAGATGTTGCAGATTATTTGAAAGATAAAAAAGAAATTTCTTCTAAAGAGGAAGATGATTTTTCTGAATCTTTCATTAAAACAAAAAAGCAAATTGAAAATGCTCAGACGTTGTTTAAAGAACTTATGTTAAAAAGAAGAAAGAAAATTTTGAATTTACTTTTAATTGCTGCGGAAACTGGAATTTCAAAAAAAGACTTTGATAATATGCTTGATTTTGAAAAGGGACTTTTTGAAGAGTTGATGAAATGTATTGATGCTTCTAATAAGGAAGTTTTATCTTCTTTTAATGGGAAAGTAGAGATTAAAGAAAAGAAAGTTTTGTTTAAAGAAAGTGTTGAAGAATTTATTAATCTGGAAGGAAATAAACTTGGCCCTTTTAAGAAAGGAGATGAAGCAGAACTTCCTAGAGATATTGCGAATATTTTGATTGATGACGGAAAAGTTGAAGTCAAAGCATAATTTTATTAATCTAATTATTTTATTCTTTTTATGAATCTCAGTCAGCTTATTACGGGAATTGTTTCAATTTTTTTAGGGACTTTTCTGATTGGGCTTTCTTTTTTTGTAGAAGCTTTTTGGGTATCTTTAATTTATGGTTTAGTTATTTTAATCATAGGATTTTTTATTATTTTTAATACGAAGGAAGATAAAATTGAACAAATAAAGAAAAGGAAAAGGGGGTAAAATGAAAAAGATAATTGTTACAACTGGAAATGATGTTCCTGGGAAAAATGTTGTAGAAATTTTAGGTGTTGCTAAAGGAAACACGGTTCGTGCCAGGAATATTGGGAGAGATATTGGTGCTGGTTTTAAAAATATTATTGGTGGAGAAATTAAAACATATACTGAAATGACTTCTAATTCAAGAGATGAGGCTTTTAATAGAATGGTAAATCAAGCAATTGAGATGGGGGCTGACGGAGTTATTGGAACTAGATTTATGACTTCAATGGTAATGGCTGGGGCTTCTGAAATGTTAGCTTATGGGACTGCTGTTAAATTAAAATAAATTATTTGTAAATTAATTTTTGTATTAATAATATACTCCAAAGTGTTGCTGCCAAAAAAGTAGTTGCCGCTGAAAAATATAATTTTAATGTAAAAATTGTGAAAGCTAGAAGATACAATGCTAGGGAAGAAATTAATGCAGTTTGGAAAGTTACAAAACCTTTTTTTCTTTTGAATCCGTGAGATATTTGGGGAATCAATGCGTAGCTGAGAATCATATTCGTTGTTCCCATTACTATATCTTGCCATACCATTTTAAAAAAGCCTGTGGAGGGAGTTGGACCCCCGACCCCCGGTTTACAAAACCGATGCTCTACCACTGAGCTACACAGGCATTACTTCGTTATGCCCAAATCACTCAAGCTTGATTGACTTAAGGCATAATTTCTAAAGAAGTATTTGATTTAAAAGGGTTTTTATTCTCTTTTGGCGGAAATAATATTTGGGGGAAGATATATGAGGTTATTTATTGTTACAACATAGGTTTCACCAGTTTTTAACTCTCTCATATTTTGATTGGAACTGAACCAGTAAGTTCTATCCTTCATATTTAACTTATAATCTCTTTCTGGTTTTCCAAGTAAGTTTTGATATTCTCTCTTATCCAATATCTCTACCTCTTGTGTTGTTTTAAGTTGATGGTTAAGCACCGTTAATGAAGATCCCAATCCTAATAGAAGTAAATAGTTCAGACAATTTGACTTTATAACTCTATTAAAAAGATTACCCATTTTTCTAAGAAGGAAAAAACACTTATATAATTTATTGTTTAGCGTCTTCGACCTTTAATGTTTTTATCTCACAAAGAGAAAGTGGATAAATTTTTTTCAACTTTAAGCTTAATGGTTTCTGTAGATTGTTTTTTACAACGTCTTCAAAAACAATATCTGATTTTTTATCTTTGACATATTCTACGATTTCTTCTTTTGCTTTATCTCTTAAAGCTTTTCTAACTTTTCTTGAAACTTTTCTTCTTGTTACTAAAAAAGGCTTGATTCTTAATTGGCCATCTGCACATGGAACTGAAAAAGAGTCTTCAACGTAGTTTGTTCCTTTTCGAACCATTCTTTTTAGGAAAAAAGGCATTAACTTAATTTGTTTTGGGACTGCTGTTACTTTGTCTCCTTCAACTTTTATTTTAGATTGAAGAATCATTCCTTTACCTCTAAGAATTCTAGTCATATCATAGTTGACTATCTTTCCATCTAGGTCTTTAAGTTCATAAGCTTGAAGATGTGTTTCCCTTCCTGCTAATGGAATGTTCACATCAAAAAATGTTTTTTTTCTTTTTGCTTGTGCCATGTTTATTCTTGTAGTACTTTACTTGCTCGTTTATTTCTTCTTGAGGCTCTATATTTGGATTTTCCACATTCGCCACAGGTGTACATTATATTTGTCTTTTTAGTTGTTTTGGACTTTCTTTTGTTCTTAGTAATTGCTGGTTTTGAACCCCATTTTCCTTTGTTTCCAATACCTACTCCAAGCCCTCTTTTTGCAGCTCTTGCTATACTTCCTCTTGTTAAAGTACCTCTTTTTGCACCAGTACCAACTATCTTAATCTTTTGATCAGTTTTCTTTTTACAGGATGGGCAAAACCTATTAGTTGTTTTAGGTATTTTCATAGAGATTTTTGTTATAATCAATTTAAAAAGCTTTTTATATTGCGGTGTCGCAGTTATTTATGAGAATTATTTTTAAGAAAGGAAAACAGAAAGAATTTATTGGAAAAGTCTTAGAATCTACTGGTTCTCCTTCGTTGAGAGAATTGATTAACCGTGGAATTGATATTAAATATTCTAGTCTTAAAAATTATTCTTCAGAACGCAGATTTTTGCCGAGTCAACTTTTTGAAGAATTATTGAGTATTTCAAATCTAGATAAAAATTCTTTTTCTTTTGAATCGATTAATGAAAATTTTGGACAAGTTTTTGGTGGGAAGAAATCAAGGAAAAAATAAAATATTTTAAAGCTTATTTCCTATAGTTTTTCATGAAAGTTATTTTGTTTATGGGACAAAGTTTGAATGGATTTATTGCGGATGAAAAAGGAAGAGAAAAGTTTATTTCTTGGCAAAGTTGGAAGGAATTCAAAAAATTTTCAGAGAAGATTGGATGTTTTATTTTGGGAAGAGGAACTTATGAAATAATCAAAAAACATGGTGATTTGAATGTTGATAAAATAAAATCAGAGAAGATAATTGTTTCAAATAAAAAAATTGATGTTGGAAAAAATCATCTTGCGACTTCCCCAAAGGAAGCGTTAAATATTGCTAAAAAATTAGGATTCAAGACAGTTGTTCTTGCTGGCGGAAGTGGTTTGAATAAATCTTTTTTGGAAAAAAATTTAATTGATGAGATAAAAATTTATGTTGAGCCAGTGATAGTTGGGAAGGGAATAACTTTATTTGCACAAGGGAAATTTGAGAAAAAACTTAAATTGATTAGTTCTAAGAAATTGAAGTCGGATTTGCTTGAGTTAATCTATTCTGTTAAAAAATGATGGTCCCACGCAGAATCGTGCACTGAAACAAATTCAGTACGTCATCCGCCCAAGCGTGGCCGAATGAAACTACGTCCGATTCAGGAATGGTCCCACGCAGAATCGAACTGCGGTCTTATCCAAGTCAAGGATACGTCTTAGCCACTGGACTATGGGACCTGAAAAATTAGATAATAAGAAATATTTAAATATAATGATTGAGAAAACACAAATATTATACTTGATTTTAGGAATATTTATATGCTTTAATGAATAATTTATAATTAATATGGAGATGTGGGAAATTGTATTACAGAAATTTATTTCTAAATGGGAAAACAAAAAAGAAGTAATTGGAGCAATGGCTTGTGGGAGTTATATAACTGGAAATCCCAGCAAACATTCTGATATAGATATTGAAATTTTATTAGATTCAAAAACAGATTGGACTGAGACTGGGAATGAGATTATAGATGGTATATTAATCGAATATTTTGCTAGACCTTTTAAGAAACATCATGAAGAATTTGAAGAGGACTACAAATCTAATAGTAAAATTGAGGCACATATGTTCACAACTGGGAAAGTTCTTTTTGATAAAACTGGAGAGTTAAATAAATTGATTAAGATAGCAAAAAAATATATGGTGAAAAAATATAAAGCACAATCTGAACTTGAAATAAAAAATACAAAATACAGGTTATGGGATAGGTGTGATAATTTAGAAGAAGTTTTTGAGGCAAATTCTGAAGAATTCTTTTTTGTTTTCTATGTTCATTTAAATGATTTATTTAGGATTTATTCTAAATTTTTACGATTTGAATCCATACTCACACATAAATTAAAGAGTTTCCTTGTAAATGAGAAAGATAAGAAAAAATATAAAATAGGAGATTTTCCAGATAAAATATTTGTAAAAATGTTTGTGGATGCTATGAATCTTAAAGATAAACAAAAGATGATGAAAGAGTACAAGAAACTTACAGCGCACGTTCTTGATAAAATGGGTGGGTTTAATATTGATGGCTGGAAAATTAAAAATCCTATCAAATAGAGAGATTATTCTTGATTTTAGTAATATTTATATCTATAATTTCTATTTAGTTTTATGAAAAAGGTGTTAAAATGAAACTATTCAAAGAAGGAGAATTCAAACTTCTCTGGCCGTTTTATCTTGAAGCACTGTTAACTCCCTTATTGGCATTTGCTGTTGTATTTGAGATATTGTTTTTCATAGGGTTAGGGTTTAGTTTTTCACAAATTGGAGTTATTATAATGATGATTCCTCTCTCTATGTTAGTTTTTGAGTTACCCACAGGAGCAGTTGCGGATTTATATGGTAGAAAATTTTCAGTTCTACTTGGGACTCTAATTATGGGGATTGCGATGTTTTCTGTATTCTTTCTAACAAATTATTATACAATTCTTTTCGCATTTGCAATAATGGGTTTTGGATTAACATTCATCTCTGGAGCAGAAAGTGCGTGGGTAGTTGATTTAATAAAAAGAAAGAAAAAAGATTATCTTAAAGGATATTTTGCAAAGAGGCAGAGTTTCACTGGAATTGGAGTTCTAGTATCTGGATTTATTGGTGCTTTTTTAGTTAAATTATTCGGAGTTTCAATTATCTGGATTGCGGGAGGTTTAGCTAATTTCATAGCATTTTCATTATTAATATTTGGTGAAGAATATTTTATCAGAAGGAAAATAAAATTAAAACGCTCTTTTTTTAAGATAAAAGAACAATCAAAAAAGTCAATTAATTATTCATGGACTCATCCAGTTTTGTTTCCACTTTTATTAGCAAGTGCAATTTTGGTGTTTGCAGGAGAATTTGGGAATCTTATATCATGGGTTCCTTTTTTAGAAGGTTTAGGATTTCCAGATTATGCTTTCGGTTATATTTGGTCTGCACTAGGTTTGATTGGAATTGTGGCTCCTATTTTATCTACAAAACTAGTTAAGAAAAATAAGGAAAAAAATTTCATAGTTTTATCCATGATTGCAGCAACTCTTTCAGCATTCTTAATAATTTTTGTTTCAGAGATTATTTTTGGTCTTTTTGTGCTTTTTGCTTCAGCTTTCTTTTTTGCATTATATCAGCCAGTTGAAACTGTGTATTTCCATAAATTTATTATTTCAAAATTAAGGGCAACTGTTGGAAGTTTTGTAGCCTTAGTATTATCGGTTGCGGCAATATTTGCTTTTCCATTAGCAGGAAGAGTTGTTGATTTAATTGGACCAAGATACACAATATTTTTATCTGCATTAATGACAATTCCCGGAATAATCATTTATTACCAAATAAAAGAAAAACATTACTAGTTTTCAATAACCCTTGAAAACCCTTATAATTATTGTGTTTTTCGCAAGTTTTAAATATAATGTTTGCATTTTTTTTCTATGAGGTTGTGGAAATTAGGTTTATTCTTATTGTATGTTTTTGTTGGGGTGTATTTTATTAACGCTTCTTTAGATCTTTATTCAATTCCAGATGTTGTTGAAGATTTTAATTATTTGATTCTTTTGGTTGGCGGAGCTTTGTTAGTTTTTCATAGTTTGATTTGGCTTAAACCTAGACGAAAATTAATAGCTAGATAGGGAAGACAAATTAGATTTTTCTAATAAACTTTATATAGATAATTTTCATCATTTTAATATGCATTTTAAAAGAGGTAAATCTAGATTTTCTGCAATTTCTTTGACTCCAAAATCTAGGAAAGCACAGATCACTTTATTCATAATAATTGCGATTTTTATTGTAGCTAGTACGATTTTATTTTTTGTATTTAGAGGGTATTTTGGAGGAATTCAAATTCCTTCAAATCTTCAACCAGTTTATGATTCTTTCTTGGATTGCCTAAATGAAGAGATTGCTGTTGGGATAGATGTTTTAGAAAGTCAAGGAGGTTATATTTATTTGCCGGATTTTGAACCTGGATCAAAGTATATGCCGTTTTCATCTCAACTGGATTTTGCAGGTAGTGCAATTCCATATTGGTATTATGTTTCAGGAAACAATATTCAGAAAGAACAAGTTCCTTCAAAAAATAAAATGGAAAATGATTTGGAAGCTTTTATTGAAACTGAATTAATTGATTGTAATTTTGATAGGTTCTATGATGATGGATTTGAGATAATTTTTGGAGAGTCAGAAGTTAAATCTAAAATTTTGGACGATAAAGTTGAAGTTTCTTTGAATTTAGATTTCGGAATTAAGAAGGCAGATGAAACCGTCGTAGTAAGTAATCATGAAATTGAAGTAGAATCTGAACTTGGGAAATTATATGACTCTGCTAAAGAAGTCTATAAGCATGAACAGAATACTTTATTTTTGGAAAATTATGGGGTGGACATTTTGAGACTTTATGCTCCTGTCGATGGTGTTGAACTAAGTTGTAGTCCTTTGACTTGGAATGCAGAAGACGTTTTTGAAGATTTGAAAGTTGCAATTGAATCAAATGTTTTGGCTTTGAATGTTGTTGAAGATAATGATAAATATTTTGAATTGGATCTTCCAGTTAGTCAAGATGTCCGATTTATTAATTCAAGAAATTGGCCAAATGGTTTTGAAGTGAATCCAACTGAAGGGTCTATGATGATTGCAAGTACTGTTGGAAATCAACCTGGTTTAGGCGCTTTAGGATTCTGTTACGTTCCTTATCATTTTGTCTATAATGTAAGATATCCAGTGTTAGCCCAAGTTTCAGGAAAATCTGAAACTTTCCAGTTCCCTTTCGCAGTTGTACTTCAAGGGAATATGCCTAGAGAAGCTTTGGAAGGTTCTACAGTTGAACTGGAACTTGTTCCATTATGTGATCAACAAAATGTTCCTGTTAAGGTGAATGTTTATGATACTAATTTAGATTCTGTTGATGCAGAAATTTCTTACAAATGCGCAAATACTAGATGCGAAGTTGGAGAAACTGAATATGGTTTTGTGGATGGCGAATTTCCTCAATGTGTTAATGGATTTTTGATTGCTAAAGCTGATGGTTATGTAACCAAATCGGAGCTATTAACTGTGGTTGATCCTACTGAGATTGATGTCATTTTGGATAAGCTTTACGAATTGGATTTGGATTTAAAATTGGGTGGGAAAGACTATGATGGGCAAGCGACAATTACTTTTATTTCTGAAGAAGGATCAAAAACTGTGGTTTATCCTGAACAAACAACTATTGAATTAAGTGAAGGTCAGTATGAAATTAAGGCTTATGTTTATAGAGAGTCTTCAATAAAAATTGCAGAGACAACCACTAGAAAGTGTATGGATGTTCCTCAAACTGGATTGGGCGGTTTCTTCGGATTTACAAAAGAACAATGTTTCAATTTTGATTTTCCTGAACAAATCCTTTCAAATGTCTTGGCTGGGGGAGGAACACAGAATCATTATATTTTAGAATCTGATTTAAGCGAATCAAGTGTTATTGAAATTGAAGCTAGATCTTTACCAGTTCCAAAAACAATTCAGCAAGTACAAGATAATTATTTACTATTCGAAGATAAATCTTTGGGAGTGAGTTTCAGATGAAATTGAATAAACAGATAATGTTGGGAGTATTTTTCTTAGTTGGAATTTTGTTTGCTTCGTCTTTTGTTTTGTCATCTTATTCAAGTTCTAGTCCACAATTTTCTCCTCCTGGTTCAAGTTCGTTTGATTATCTTAATAGACAAGGGATAGATCTTTCTCCTTCTTTTGGTGAAGAGTCTTGTAATGCTGGACAAGATTTTATTGTTCAAATTCCTCCATTTGGTTGTACTCCTGCAGTTGTTAGAAGTGATTTATTGGAAGAACAAAATGTTCCAGTCTTCTGTCAGTTGGCAGCAACGAAACTTAATCCTTTAATTGAAGTTGAAGCAATAGATTCTCTTTCATTTAAGGGAACTTATCCTGAATCTATCCAAGATGTGGGATTCCATCCTGCAAGAGCTGCTGTAAGAAGCACTCAAAGAAGTTTACTTAATTCTCCAATCTTACAGAATATTGGTTACGCTGTTATTGTTTTGAAACAACAGAAAATTGAATCTGATATGCCTGATTCTGTCAGAGGGAATTTGACAGCAAATATTAGATATAATATAAAAAATGCTTTTGGAATTGGAAAGGCAACACAATATTTACCAGAATTTACCGAAGATGAATGGAGTAAAAATTTTAAGCAATATGGATTTTGGGATGGAAAGGCTTTTTTGAAAGCAGACGTTGTCGGAAGGGATGGGGCAGCAATTTCTATCTATACTGATGAAACAAATAGAATTGCAAATGTAAATTTAGGTATCGGAAAAGTTTCAAATAATATTTACTTACCGGGATTTAGTTGTTTGGCAGGATTACAATTAAGATTGGATGGACTTGAAGATCCAGACACTATGGCTAAATTTGATATTAATGGCGAGATCACTCAAGTTACAAAAGGGGAAAAGTTTTTGGATAATCGATGTAGAGCAATAAAAATAAATAAACAAGGTTTAGTTCAAGAAACGGAAATTGTTTGTAATTCAGATGAAGGTGGAGAGAGGTTTGCACTTACACTTTCACCAAAAGTTAGTTTGAAAATAGATGGCACTGAAAAAGAGTTTGGTGTTGGAGATTACTTATATGAATATAATGGTAAGTCTGTATATTTAGGATATGTTGGAACTAATGGAGAGAACAATAATTTGGAAAATCTTTTCGTTTATCTTTTTTCTATGCCTCAGAAATTTGATAAATTGAGTGATGATGAATTGGCTTCAATTTCTAGATTAGCTAATCAATTAAAGCAGGTCGATCGAGGAGAACTCTCAAGAATGACTAGTTTTGGATTTGTTAATGTTATTGGAAGTGCTGTAAAGAGTTATGGTGCATTGGCAAATTATGCTAAAAAATATTTTTTTGAAGGAAAAGATATTAATTATTTGCCTTTTAATCAAAATGAAGATATTTTTGGGAAATCGGTTGAAATAATTAATTTTGGAACGCCAATTGATCATGATTTTGTTTCTACAGATTTCAAAACAAATTTTGATAATGCAATGAAAGATTTTAGAACAATTATTAATAGTTTTGTAAACGAGAAAGAAAGAGGAGATGATAAACAAACATTTGGACAGAGTGCATTAATTGAATCTATTAAACTTGCTGAAGGATCTCAACAAATGAGAAATGTTCTTGATTTGTGTAAGGAATTTGAAGAAAGGTATCCTAAAGATCAGAAACTTGTCCCTGGTTTTTGTGATAGTGATTATAAACTTTCAAACTCTGGAATTTCAGAGCATAGTGTTTTTATCAATGGTAAGGTTAAAATTATTTCTTTTGAAGGAATTTATGAACCTTCATTTGAAGAGTATGGCGTCGAGATTTTTGTGAGAAATAAAACACAAGCATTAAATCCATTGAAATTAAGACAAGATGAACTTGTTTATCTTGGTTCTGGAAATTCAACTGAGTATATTAAATTAGAATCCTTGGATATAGATTCTGCTAGGGTAAGATTAAACTTGAATACTTCTAGTGTGGCTGGAACTGTTAAGAAAGCTGTTCTTTCTGATACTCATACTTTGAAATTGAATACTCCTAAATCAATTGGGAATAATTATGTTTTTACTTTAACTAATGTAAATTTGAAGAAAGTAGCGAAAGTTTCGGTTATTCCAAATATTAAAGATGCCGGAACTGAAGCAAATTTTAGTTTTGATATTTCAATTGAAAAAAGAGGGATACAACTTTCTCCAGAGAAGGCCCAAGAGAGAATTTATGCTTTGAATGAATCTATTGAAAAATGGACTGATCGATCAGAGAAGTTGGGAAAAGCAGTTAGAGGATTCAATGCTGCTTGTTTGGCTGTTGGGACAACTTTGACAATTAAGAATCTTATCGATGATTTTGACGGACGTGCAATTGCAAGACAAGAAGTTATGAGGGGTGATAACGGATGGTATGACCGTTGTAAGGAAGAAATTAGGGGAACTGAAAAATCTTTAGACAAATGTTTGTTGGATCATTCTCCAGACATAAATAGAGATGTTGATCATATGGAAAATGTTATTAAGAATCAAGAAGCAATTACAAATGAAAATATTGTTGGTAAACTTGAAGGAATTAATGAGGGTTTGGGAAGCGATTCTAATCCAGATATTGCTGCCGCGTTAAGTAAAGATGGTTTCGATAAAGGTAAAATCACTTTATCTCAAGCAAGGGATCTTGAAAGATTTAATTTAATTTTAGGTTCGAATCCTAGTGCGGAATTGAGAAAGATTATTGAAGCAAAACGAAGTAAAATTTTAAATGATATGAAAGTTGATGCAGAAAATTTTGCATTACATACTTCTTTACAAAATCAATTAAATGATGGAGGATTTAAGGGAGTAAGTGTTCGTTCATACGGCAATAAAGATTCAATTAGGGGGGACTATGATGGGGCAGAGACTCTTGGAAGTAAAATTTCTGGAGCAGAAGGACTTGAGGCAGATAAGAAGTATTCTACACAAGTTATTACTTTGAATAATGTTGCATATTTGCTGGTTCTTGATGGCACTGGAACTGATTATTTTATTGGGAACAATGGAAATCATACTTACAGACTAAACAGTATTTCTAATGGTCAAATGTCCGTTTCTCCAGCTAGTGAAGCTGAAAACAGGGAAATTAGAACGACTTTTTCAAGCTTCAAGAAATTAGATTCCACCACTTACGATAATGAATTTAAAGATCCTAAAGTTAAATATTTTGAAACTGAACCTTATAAGGGACTTCCTGCTATCGTTCCATTTAATCTTCAGGCAGGATGGTATGCTGCGACTAAACAGATTTTACCAGGGGCTGGAGCATTAAGGGATTCGAGTATTAGGGGTTATCAAGATTCAGGACAAATCAATAGTTTTTATTTATGTAATGTTGGACCTAATGGGAAAGAGCAATTTAATTCTTTGAGTTCAAGGGATGATGAGTGTATGGGCTTTAATCCTGTGGCGATCCCCGAATCTCAAAATTTTCCTCGATTAGATCATAGTGCAACTCTTAAAAAAGTTAAAGAGGCTCAAACTGCAATATCTCAAGCTTCAAATCAGCATAAATCTGGAGTCAAAAGAGTTCAAATTCTTAATCAGGGAATAGATGTTGGAAATCCTGAAACTGGAACTCCAGATATTCAATGTCAAGATTTTATGTCTCCAGAAGATTGCAATCTTTTGTTTAATGTTTGTGATCCGGTTGTTTGCCCTTCAAGTAGATGTAATTTCGGAGGAGAATTTCCTGTGAGTGATGTAATTCAATCAGGAATTATTGGAAGTACTTTGTTATGTTTGCCAAATTATCAAGAGGAAATTTATGTTCCTATTTGTCTAACGGGAGTTAAGGCTGGAATTGATAGTTTCCTTTCAGTTCAAGAAAATTATAGAGACTGTTTACAAACTAATTTAGATACTGGAGAAACAGTGGGAATTTGTGATGAGATTCATAGTGTTTATTTGTGTGATTTCTTCTGGAGCCAAACTTTGCCTTTATCTCAGGTTTTAATTCCAAATGCTTTAGAGTATGTTACGGGGCAAACTGGAAGAGGAGGAGGAGAGTACATGGGTGTTGCAACTGCTTGGAAGAATGCGGGAGATTCTGTAGATTATATGACTAATTCTTATGGAGCTAATTCCTTTGAGGCATTCAAAACGGGAATTATTAAAGAAGTTGGGCATAAATTCTGTGAAAGTTTTATTTCAGTTTCATATCCTGATGTTGACTTTATGGATTCGATCCTTGAACCAGAATCCCCACCACAATATACTGGATGGTTTAATGAAAGGACATTTTCAACTGCAACAGTTCCTCCAACTTCACATTATAAAGTATTTTATCATATTTTTGCAGGAAAGAATGAGGGGGCCTATTACAGCGTGTATTTGAAGAACCCTTCTGGCACTTCTTTCTTTGCAACAAATCCAACTATCAATATTGCAAATGGATTTATTCCTGCAGGAGATTATGCTACAGATACTCCAGACTTTACAGGTGTTGCAGGTTATAGGGAATTGTGTTTGAATGTTAATGGTCAAGAACAATGTGGATTTAATCAAGTTTCAACTGACTTTGGTTTGGATTATTTGCAAGGCCAGTATGTAAAAGATATAGCAAGTCAAACTAATATTAAAACAGAGAATGAATGTGTTTCAGGAGCTCCTAGCCTTTACAGTTTAGCTAATCCAAATATTCAAGCAGGAGTTGAGGGATTTGCGAATCCAACTCTTGCTAATACTCAACTTGTAAGGGTTTGTTCAACAAGCAATCCTGGACAAGGAACGGATCCAAGAGCTGGAGCTGAAGGAAGTAGATGGCTTGAAGTTGGAACTTGTGATAATGGAATAGGGAATTTGAAATGTTATTTGGATAAAAACAGTGTTGAAGATTCTATTGAATTTAGATCAATAGCAAATCAAACTTTAAGAGAAATAGAAAAAGATGTATATGGAAAAATTAAGAAAGAAGGAAACTTCATTAGTATTGGGGAAGAATTGACTAAAATTAATAAGTTTATAGATGCGAAACAATTTGAAGATGTAGTAAAATACATTAATCAAGGATTGCTTGATAGGGCATTCTTAAGCAGGGAGAAGGCTCAATTGATTTTGATTAGAGGCGGAGCTTATGCCGAATTGGCTTTGAATTCTATTAGATCTAGATTGGATCAATTAGCAGATAAGTTAAAACCTAACTCTTCTTCTACTGTTAGTAATCTTTTAGATGGTCCATGTGAAGCAAGGCCCGAACTTTGTGAAACTGATAAAGATGATTTGGATGATGTGTTTGGAGATGGACAAACTGGAGTTACATTGGGAGAAGATGAAGACTCTGAAAAAACTTTAACTCCTCCACCAGCTTCAGTAAAAAATAAGTATCTGGTCTTTGAATTCAAAGATGGAACTTTTGATACCAATCTTTATTATACTTATGATGGGCAGAAATGGTGGTGGACTAATTCTCCGAATGGTTTTGATTCAGATCCAGATGAAAGAGGATCACTTACAAAGATATATAATGTTGATATGGATGTAACTAAAATTGATGAATCTTTATCTGGTAATGATGAAGAATTTATTAATTCTCTAAAGAATAAAAATTACTGGCAAGGAATTATATTATTAATTGATAGGACCCGAGATAACGATGAGGGGGGCTTTTTTTCCAACACCGATCTTTTTGCAAATGGAATAAATTTAGATCATCAAGGAATCTTTACAATTCCACAAGAAGAAAGTGATTTAGCAGATAATATTTATATTCAACATAGGGGAGCAAAAGGTTGGTATTGGACAATGCTTTCTTCACAAAAAGAATGGAAATCTACTGAAACTAATATAGATCAATCAATCAGTGATATGGCAAGTTACGATCAAGGGGAGGTACTTGTTCCTGAAGATCAAGCTTTCAAACAATATGATGTGAGTGCCAAGAACAAAAAATTGTTGGAATCTTTAGGGAAGGTTAAGACTTTGGAAGAGGGCATAAAATTAATTTACCATGCCGAGTATACTTCAACTACTGCTGCTTCTTCAGAGCCTTTCATTTCCCCTATTAGTGAAGTGCCCACTGTAGAAA
>CAZJVQ010000018.1:15746-16390 GCA_964549605.1 Candidatus Woesearchaeota archaeon
TTATTGAATTAGATTCTCTTATTGAAAAATACGGCCTTATTGAGTACACTAAGAATGTGGAATATTCAACTTTTGTAGATAAAATCCATGTTCAGAATGTTATAACAGATGAAGAGTATAATAAACTTAGGACAAGAACTAGTTTTGGAAGTAATATTTTATTTGTGAGAGATCTTTTAGAGTCAAAAAGAGGATCTTTAGTTGGTAAAATTAAGGAAGGCGATAATTGTCTTGAAGACGCTCAATGGACTGATAAAAGTTTTAATGTAATTACTGATGAAATTAAACCCGGAACAATCTATATTGAATTGAAACTTAAATCAAATTTGGAAGTCTGTACGGGATATACTGTGGCAGTTTTTATTCCAGATATTCTTAATGAAGGGAGAGTATTTGATTTAACCAAAGCTAGGGAT
Source organism: Candidatus Woesearchaeota archaeon (assembly GCA_964549605.1). Classification (GTDB taxonomy): domain Archaea; phylum Nanobdellota; class Nanobdellia; order Pacearchaeales; family GW2011-AR1; genus CAZJDG01. The sequence goes on from CAZJVQ010000018.1 coordinate 16,163, forward strand.
TTGAATAAAGGGCAATATTTCTATTTACCTCTTGAAGTTAATAATATGGTAGAAAAGAAATTCTTTGGCTTATTTGATACTCCTCAACCAACTGATTACAAATTTAGGATACAAGATTCTGAAAGAAATGAAATTTTTGAAGGGAAGACTATCACTGTTTCTTTAGATAATGATTTGGATGATGCAATAGGTGCTTCTTAAAATTAATGCGGGAGAAAGGATTCGAAC
>CAZJVQ010000019.1:0-3875 GCA_964549605.1 Candidatus Woesearchaeota archaeon
TGTTTTGCAAGAGTTGTAGCAATAAGTCACAAGGGAGATTATCCTAAATTAGGTTTAACTATGAGGCAACCGGGATTAGGAAAGATTGATTGGATAAAAGAAGATCAAGCAAAAAAAGAAAAGGCAGCACAGAAATCTTTGAAAACTGAAGAAAAGACCGCTAAAGGAGGAAAGAAGAAATGAGTATAACTGAAAGAAGTGTGGGAATTAGAGTTTACCCAATTGGAGAAATAACTGCTGCAAGAAATGATCTTAGAAAAAGGAACTATCAGAACATGCCTAAAGATAAAGAATTAGTTAACAAAATTAAATTAAGTTTTTTTGAAGAATTGATAATTGCCCAAAGTAAAGGTAACTATATTTAAAATGGCAAAAGCAAAAGCATGCAGATTATGTAACAGAATTTTGGAAGGGGAAAAATGTTCTCACTGTGATTCAAAAGAAGTTACTGAAAGTTTTAAGGGAAGAGTTGTTATTTTAAATCCTGAAAAATCTGAAATAGCGAATAAACTTAAATTCAAGGAAAAAGGAAACTACGCAGTTAAAACGAGGTAATTCTAATGGAACTTAAAGTATTAAACGAAAAAGAAAATAATTTATTTGGAAGAAAGGAATTAAACATACAAGTTGACTCGGCTTCTTTTCCAAGTCATGAAGAAGTTAAGAAATCAATTTCTGAAAAAATCTCAACTCCAGAAGAAAATATTGCTGTAAAAAAAATTGGCAGTAAGTTTGGATCCAATAGTTTTTTGGTTAAAACTTTTGTTTACAAATCTGAAGAGGATAAAAATAAAACTGAGCCAAAACCTAAAGTGGCTAAGAAAAAATAATAAAAATGGGAAAGAAAAAATCAGTAAAACAAGGGAAGAAACCACATAAGAATAAACCTACAAGTAAAAAATATACTAAGTATAAAGTTGAAGGGGATAAAGTTACAAGAGAAAGATCTTGTCCAAGATGTGGTCCTGGAATTTTCTTGATGAATTCTCAAGGAAGAATGTATTGTGGTAAATGTCATTATTCTGAATTTGGGAGTAAAGTTGCAAATGAGAATAAAGAAGCTAAGGAAGAAGTGAAAAAAGAATAATTTTTTAAGATTGATTTTGTTTAAGCATTTATGGGGATGAGCTTGCAATCTAAAACTGAGCGATTGGTTTACGATGCAATAGATGATATTTCTGATGAGTTAGGAATTTATTGTGATTCTTATCCAGAAGTATATCATGTCCATAAAAATTTTCCATTTGAGAGATTGGGACTTCCTGAAAGAGACAGAGAAGATTTTGAGGATGTTAAAAAATTCAGTAAAGGCATGTATCTTTTTAATAAAGAAATTATTTTATTATCAAGTCAAGATACTTATGAAATATATGAGGAATCTGGACATTTCATACATTTGAATCATTCTGGTTTAAATTATAAGGGAAAAAGTAAGAGGGATCTTTTATTTACTGAAACTATTATCGAAGCAATAGGTTATTTCTGTAGTAAATTAGGTGATTCAAATAGAAAACTTCATTTTAGAAAGTATACAGATTATTTTGAAAATCGGGAAAAATGCTTAGAAGAAATTGAAACAAATGACCTTGATCCAAATTATTTTTTCATATATCAACAAAGATATGGGATTGGTGAAAAACTATTCAATCATTACATTGCTGGATTAACCTCTAAAGAAAAAATTGTTGAATTGATGCATAGAAATCTTGAAGGAAAATACGACGCTACATATGAGTTCATAAAATTAAAGCATCTTGTTGGTGATTCTTTTATGATAGTGGATTGGATGGAAAAATTTATTAAATTAAATAAATCCATTCTTTAGTTTTTAGATCGTAATAAATTGGTTTCTTTTTTGCTAATATTAATTCAACATCTTTAATTGAATAATTCGAAACTACTTCACCAATGACTCTCATCCTAAGAAGTTCATCTCCTCCCTTATCGCGCTCAAATAATTTTCTTTTTAGCATTCCTCTCAGATCCAATTTATTCATAGAATTCTATAGAATTAATAGTTAAATATTATGCGTGGGAGCTAATCTTATTCAAAATATTTTTTTTGAACCATATTAAAAACTTGTCTTGAAGTTTTTCTCTCAGTGTCTATAACATATCCTTTCTTTGATCTCAATTTCCCATAAACTTCCTTAGTAACTTTAGAACCATATCTTTTCTTTTTTCTTTCCGCATCATTTTTTAAACATTTTTCCAAACTTGCAACTAAAGATACTTCAATAATATCGTAATTATTCTTTTTTAATAATTTTTTAAGAAGATTAAGATATTTTTTATTAATCGCTTCAAGAACCATATTTTCATTTAAATTCATTAATTCTTTAACATAATTAACTGCCATTATATCGCCAATTCTGCTTCTTAATTTACTCCTCTTTTTGGAGAAAATAAATTTAAAATCATCAACAGTGCAATGTTTAAAATCATATTTTTCACCAATTTTTCTAGCTAAAGTGCTTTTGCCTGCCCCCGAAGGGCCATATAAAATAATTGCTTTTTTCATTTTAAGTTATGAGATAATAATTTATTCAGTTAACAATCTTCTCTCTCTTAAAAAGAAAGAAAATCCTCCAATAATTTCTGTCCCGCGATAATCCCATGTTCGATCACCAGTATACGCATCTAAGACTTCAGATTCACATTCCTCAACCCATCTTTTCAATTTTTCTGGGGAGACTTTCACAAGCCACCATGGTTGTGTGGCTCGATCTTTATTAAATAGTTGTGGCTTTCTAAGTAATATTCCCGGTAGATCTTCTGGAGTCATATTCGAACCCATTATAAACTCATATCCTTGTGCAAGTTGATCTTCATAAAACATATCAATTTTCTTCATCCCGATTTTAGGATAAGGATCGGAAGCTAAAAAAGATACGTATTTTCTATCTGAACGTATATTTGTATCTAAAATATATTCTTTTCCATCATATGCAAATATAAATCTATCTCCGTCTGGGCCAAATAAACGTTTATAATTTTCACCACCCAATTCACTTAAGTCTAATTCTCTACCAAGATCATGAGCATCACCACTATATGTTTCACTAGGAAACCTGGGAGCATCGTCTGACATTGATTGTTCATTGTCATTCTCTCCATAGTTTTCTACAATTTCTACAGTTGTGGATAAGTTTTCTAATTTTTTAGTCATTTTTTATTTCTCAATTTAATTTTTTCTAAAAATAAATTTTAATTAATTGTAACAAAGAATACAAAGAATATTATGCGTGGGAGCTAATTCTATTCAAAACTAACGCGCTCCACGACTTTTTATGAATATAAACCCGGGAGAGTTTTCAAGTCAAAAAAAATAGATGGCCTGAAGCCTCTCCTGGGAAAAAGAGGTGATATAATTAGATACTCTACAGATATTTAAAGGTTTCGGTTTTGTTACTCTTAAAGAATGACGAGAAGTTCTTAGTTAAGAGTAGTGAACTTTTTAGGTACTACATAATACCCTTATAGGTACTACAAAGAATTATAAATCATTTTACTTTATAATTATATGGGTGATTTAGAAGAAACCGAAAAAATTGAAGATATTAACGCACAGCAAGAGCAAGTTCACAATATTGTATTTAGTAAGGAAATAGGGTGGCAAGAGATTATTTATGATTTGATCAACACTGAGCAATTGGATCCTTGGAACGTTAATATAACTTCTTTGACTGAAAAATATCTTGAAAGAATGCAAGAGTTTGAAGAAAATAATTATTTTATTTCAAGTAAGGTTCTTCTTGCTGCTGCACTTTTGTTAAGAATAAAATCTGAAATTTTGTTGAACAAATATATCAAAAGTATTGATGAGATTTTGTTTGGCAATCAAGAGAAGAAATCTGTAGTTTTTGAAAGAATCG
>CAZJVQ010000019.1:3885-14433 GCA_964549605.1 Candidatus Woesearchaeota archaeon
CCCAGATTTAGAAAAGTTACTTTGTCCGAATTAATTGAATCTTTGAATAAAGCAATTGTTACTGAAACAAGAAGAATTGAAAAAATCGTTGTTAACAAAAATGCCGTTAGAGAAGCTTCTTTTTCGTTGCCGCAAAGAAAAATTTCAATTCCGAATAAAATAAAAGAATTGCATTTTAGAATTGTTGAATATTTTGATTCAAATTCTGAAGAACTCAAAGTTCCTTTTGAAAAAATGATTGGAAAAGATCAAGAAGACAAAATACTTTCATTTTCTTCACTTTTGCATTTAGAAAATCAAAAAAAGATTTGGATTGAGCAAAAAGAACATTTTGGAGAAATTCATATTTGGTTAAAAGATACTTATTTCAAGCATAATGATCCTTTCGAAGATTTAAAAGAATTGGAAGAAGAAATTATTGAAGCTATGGAAGAAGAAATGGTTGAGAATATTGATGAATAGGATTAATATCTTCTACGAGATAACTCTTTTTGATATTCTTTAACTCTTAATGATTCTTCTTCATTGAGATTTTTTAATTCTTCGTAACGTGAAACATAACTTTCAATATATTGAGTTATAAGCTCTGCTGGTTCAGATTGTTCGAACAACCCATCTGCAAAATCTAACACGCGTTCAGAAGAAAGTGCCAATTCTAAATTATTTTTTATCATTTTCTTTCAATATATATTACAATTTAAAAACATTTATATAACAAAAATATTCTTTTGAAATATGAAATTAGCAACACTTTTCTCTGGAGGAAAGGATTCTACTTTTGCTACTTATTTGGCAAAAAAAGAAGGGCATGAGATTGTTTGTTTAATCACAATTCTCTCGGAAAATAAAGCGAGTTATATGTTCCACACACCTTCTATTACTAAAACTGAAAAGCAAGCAGAGGTTATGGGACTTCCATTAGTTATTGATAAAACAAAAGGTGAAAAGGAAATAGAACTTGAAGATTTAAAAAGAGTCATAAAAAAAGTTAAGGAAGAATATGAAATTGAAGGAATTATTACTGGAGCTTTGCATTCTGATTATCAAGCCACAAGAATCCAGAAAATTTGTGATGATCTTGATTTGAAATGTGTTAATCCATTATGGCATAAAGAGGAATTTGGATATCTTGAAGAATTAATTGAAAATAATTTTGATATTTTAATAATTGGAGTTTCTGCTTACCCTCTTGATGAAACTTGGCTTGGAAGAAAAGTAGATAAAAAATTTGTTGAAGAATTAAAAGTGCTTCATGAAAAATATAAAATTCATCCTGCTGGAGAAGGGGGAGAGTTTGAAACTTTTGTTCTAAATTGTCCTTTATTCAAAAGAGAATTAAAAGTAACTGATCAAAAAATTTCTGGAGAAAAACATTCTTGGGTTTCAGAAATTGAAGTAGATTAAATTTTCAAAGCACTCTCTTTTCCAGTAGCCATAACTTTGATTCTGAATTTTCTTTGTTTCACTTCTTTTTCACCTACAAAAATAACTTTTCCGAATCCGTAAGTGTTTGCGTATTCCAATGCCTTTGAAGGCTTTCCATAAAATAAAGAAACTATTTTTCCTTGTTCCCTTAATTTTTGAGCTAAACTAATTGCAACTTTATCTTGATTCAAAGAAATTACCAATGTCTTTTCCAAATTTACCAAAAGATTTGAAACTGCTGAAAGTCTTTCAATACTTACTCCAAACCCAATAGACTGTATGTTATCAAACATGTAAGCTCCCCCTCCGCAAATAGTTTCTTTTATTTTTCTTGTTTTTACTTCGAAAACAGTTCCGTTATAATAAGATAAACCTCTTGCTAAGAAAGGTGTGAATTGAATTTTAAGCCCATAATAACTACAAAATTCTTTTAGATTTTTAATTTCTGAATAAGCTGCGTATTTTCTGAAGTAAGTTTCTTTCTCCTTGAAAATTTCTAGAATTTTTTCAGCACCATATTTCTTCAAATTTTCTCCAACTACTTTTTCTGGCAATTTATCAAGCTTATCTATTTCCCGAATTACTTGTTCCATGTCTTTTTTCTTAACCCCTTGCTCTTCAAGAATTTCATTTAATAATTTACGATTGTTAAAATTAAATTCTGCTGGGATTTTTAATTTGTCTAAAATGGTTTTAATTGCAGACATTACTTCTGCTTCGTCTTTTAATGTGGATCCGACAACATCTGCTTCGCACGCAATAAATTGTCTTGAACGATTTCCCTTAATTGGTTCGTCCCTAAAAACTGGACCAATTTGAAATCTCTTATAAGGAAGTTTCTTGTTTTTCATTAATCTTTTTAATTGGAATGTGAATTCATATCTCAATGCAAGTTTTCTTTTTCCTTTATCTTGCAATTTGTAGATATCTGAAACTGCTTCGTCTTTTTCGTTTTCCCCTTTTACAAAAGATTCATTTTCAATCAAGGGAGTTTCTGTTGGTTCGAAACCATATCTTTCAAAAATATTTTTTACAACTTCAATAATTACTGCTCTCTTCTCAGCTTCTTTTCCAGTGTAATCTTGAAATCCTTTAACTGTTTCTGTTTTCATTTTAAACTTTTTCCTACTTTTATTAATTCTAAATCTACATAACCAAGATTTTTATAAAAACCAACTGCCGATGCTTTTTTGTTAACATCCAACACCATACTTTTGCATCCAGCTTTTCTTGATTCTTCTTCAGCTTTTTTAATTAATATCTTTCCTATTTTTTTATTCCTATACTTTTTATCAACTCCAAATTCAAAAATACAACCTATTTTCCCTTCACTTCCAATAAAATTATAAAATGAAATAAAACCAACAATTTTATTATTTATCTTAGCAACATAGACTTTTTGTTTTTTGAATATTTCTAAAACTTTGTCGATGAGATTTTTATTGGTCCATTTTTCATTGTATGGGCCTTCTGAAAAAACTTTTTTATAAATTATAGAAAATTCTTTCATGTCTGATTTTTTCGCTTTTATTATTTTAATTGTTTCTGTTTCCATCTTTTTTCTCCATTAGATAGTTTTTTAATTTTATTAAAGCTTCTTTTCTCATACTAATTTTATTTTTTTCTTCTAGACTCATTTCTGCAAAAGTTTTTTCGTATCCTTCTGGTTGAAAAATTGGATCCCAACCAAAACTTGTTTCAGATTTTGGTTCGACAATTTTTCCATTTACTTGTCCTTCAAAAAAAATTATCTTTCCATCTTCAACATAGCCCACAATTGTTTTTGCGTATGCGGATTTGTTTTCATATTTTGAAATTAAATCATAAATTCCTTTGTTTCCCAATTTTTCTAAGAACCATTTTATCAAAGGTCCTGGAAGTCCATTCAAACAATTAATGTAAAGAGAAGTATCTTCACAGAAAAAATTTCCAGAATTGTTTTTTATTGCTTCATTTAACTTTTCCTCAATTATTTTTCTAGAATCTAATTCTTGGATTTCTGGTAAGTCAAAATCAATTTGTTCTATTTCAGGAATTATTGATTTTGCTTCATTAAATTTATTTATATTTCCAGTAATAAAATAAAGTTTATCCATATTATTTAGAGGGCTCCATCCTTCGTTAAGCTCAGGACGGAAGGAGGGAATCGAACCCTCGTCTCTCGGACCACAACCAAGCGTCTTAGCCATTGGACTACAACCGTCATTATTTATTTCAGTGGAAAATGGTATAAAAAGCTTTAGAACAGAGTTGTAACTAAAGGAATCTTTTCTAATGATGCCGACAGTTTCCACTAATTGCCATAAAAAAATAAGAAAAAAAGAATTTAAAAAATTAACTAAAATTAACTTGAAACGAATTCGAAGCTATTTGAAACTGTACAAGCTTGATTATTTCCTGAACTGTCAGTGAAATAAACTACAACCTCTACTTTGTTTGCGTTACCAATTCCCTCAGCAAATGTCCCTGCGTTGTCTGAAGTATTCACCATTTGAGTAACAGTTGCTAATGGAGCTATATCTCCTGCCCGGTCATATACATAGCTACTTGTTCCTGTTGCATTAGTTACAATTATATTCACTCCTCCAATTGAATCTCCACCTGCATTTCTTGTAAGAGTAACTGAATAATTACTATCAACATCTCCAGTTACCTGCGTAGGCTCTACATTAACATTCAAACAAGCGGTTCCCGTACCAATTTGCTCGGTACTCTCGCTCACAACATTTCTAATAACTACCCAGATAAGACCTGCCGCAACGATTACAAGCAAGATCATAATTAGAGTAACTATGATAGCTGAAAGACCTCTTTTGTTGTTTATCATATTTTCCTCTTAATTTATTTAATATTCTATAAGAAATAATCTTTAAAAATGTTACTTAGACCGTACAGTCTTGGTCGTTGCCAAATTCATCCACAAGATATGGTAAAATATCAACAGAGTTAACATTAGAAATTGATGTGTTGTCTATCTGCACTGTTTTCAATTCTAGAGGATTTATGTTTCCTGCTTCATCATGGATAAAGTTTTCTTCTGCTGTTACATTTGTCAAAACTAATTTTATTCCACCAATTGCATCTCCAGCACCTTTTCTCTTAATTGTTATTGAGCAATTGTCTCCTCCACCCACCAAACCATCAATGCAGTTTGTTTGTGTTACTGATAAATCAAGCTCCAAACATTTTGAACTTAAGTCAACTTGGTCTGCACCGCTTTGAACTATGTTAATTACTACCCCCCAAATTAATCCTACAGCGACAAAAGCTAGTAAGATAAACATTAAAACTGTGACAATCCCAGATAACCCTCTTTTGTTATTCATTCATTATTAAAAGAAATCTAGTTTAAAAATATTCTTATTTATTGAAATTATCAAGAAGTAAAAAATATTCTTTTTTGTCTATTACTTTGTCGTTTTCTGCAAGCCCAATTTGTTCCGCTAATTTCAAAAATGCTTCTGGCTTGTATTTTTTCTTTAGTGCTGCAATCGTTGGAAGTTTTGGATCGTCCCATCCAGAATATTTTCCGTTTTCAATGTCTTTTTTTATTTTTGTTGTGGATAGTTCTAAATCTTTGAATTTGAATTTTCCTAAAAATCCCACCCAAGGAAACTTTTTCTCTAAAGCTTTGTAAATTAATTCTTGTCTTTTTGCATTGTCCATGTGGTCTTTGCCTCGAATCACATGAGTCATTCCTAATTCAATATCGTCAACAGTAACTGCTAAATTCATTAATGGCCAAACTCGATATTTGTTTCCAACGCGAGGATGTTTTTCTAAATTAATTCTTGCTAGCGGAAAATCTCTCATCGCAGGATTCTTATCTTTCATATTTGATTTGAATCTTAAAACAACTTCTCCAGGTTTGTAACCATTTTTGTCCATCATTTTTTTCCATCTTTCTTTTTGAGTTTTCTTTTCCAAGTTTCTACAAGGGCAATTCTCTTTTTCAGAAACTAACTTTCTAAAATCATCTCCAGAGCATTCGCAAACGTAAGCGTCTCCCTTGTCAATTAGCTTTTGAGCATACTTGTAATATAAATTCATTCTATCGGATTGAATTATGATTTTTGCTAAACCATCTGAAAGCCATTTTGATTCTTCTTCAAGCATTTTGTATGCTTTTGGATAAATGTTTTCTGGATTTGTGTCTTCGATTCGAACGTAAAATTTTCCTCCGTATTTTTTTACATATAATAAATTCAAACAAAAAACTAAAGCATGTCCAATATGGAACGGTCCTGATGGAGAGGGAGAAATTCTCATAACAACCTTTCCTTTTTTTGCATTTGGTAATTCAGCTAAACCTTCCCTAACTTCTCTTTCTTGAATTAAATTTTTTAGAGAACCAAATTCTTTTTGTTGTTGTTCTAGTTTTAGGGAATTAACTTCTGCAATTATTTCTGAAATTTGCTTTGCATATTTTTTTACATCTTCTTTTTTTAAGCCCTCATTAAACAAAGAAGAAATTACAAAACCTTGTTGCGCTTTTCCTTTGTGGGCGAGCGCGTTTTTTAATGCGTATGCTTTAGCTAATTTTGAGAGATTTTTCATAATATCAAATAAGAAATGAGATTAATAAATTTACCTCAGAACTGGCCTCTTGTTCTCTTTTCAATAACTTCCACTCTTTGAGTTAAGTGATAAATTTGATTTGATAACTCTTCTATCTTACTTGTTATATCCATTAGTCTTTTCGCAAGTTTTCTTTTTCTTTCATTGGCTTCATCAGGATCAACAGTTTCAACTGGTTCCGTAGGATTTGCATCTGAATTAAAAAAGGGGAACATCGGGGCTGCAGGTTCTTGCGAAATATTTTCTGGCTCCACCTTATTTTGTAGTTCAAGTGACTTTTGTTTTTGAACTCTATATCTTTCTGACAAGTCAATTACTCTGTCTTTTTTTCCTAATTTAAAGAAACCCATCAAAAACACAAATAAGTAAGATTTTTAAGTTTTCTTAAACAACAATATACATGATGTTTTTAGAGGTGTTGCCAAATCTTACGAACGAAGTCACGATAATAAGCAGATGGGTCAAGGGTTTGGGAATTATTGCAATAATTTGGATTGTATATTCTGCCATCATTTTTTATATTAATCGACGAAACGCGCAAATAATTAAAGGAATGAGAAAAGATTTGGGCGAAGTTAATAAAAAACTTGATAAACTGATTAAGAAAATAAAATAAATATATAAAACATTTTTTAAATCTCTATTTCTTTGAAGAAGTATAAAAATGGTGGCTACAGTTCAACAAATTATTGGAAAAGTTAATCCTGGGCTTTATGCGGAAAATGGTAAGGAGCTTTTGAAAAAATATGGTTCTATAGATAAGATCCCTGCTGAAGAAGTTAAAGCCAAACCGTTGACTCAACATACTTTAGGTTATGATTCTTCTTCTGAAACTCTAGAGCCAGTTTATTTTTTTATTTTGGATTTGATGAATGATTTTGGATTGGGTGTTGAAAAGTTTGTTGATAATTTTGTGACTTCTCCTGGAAGCGGGCATTTTTCTGAACTTACTGGAAAGGCTACAGCAATGCAACAGCAAGGTGGAAAAGTTTTGGGAGATATTAATACCGTGTTGAGAAGTGTTTTGAATATTGTTTATGATTTGAAAGAATTTAGAATTAGATTGCAAACTTATGATGATTTCAATGAGAAAGATAAGGATAGGTCTGAAGCTGCTAGACTTTCTTTGAAACAAATTTGGTTAGATAAAGTTGATATTAACAAAGGAAACTCTAGCGTTAAGGCTATGGCTTTCCAAGGAGGTTTTCAAACCTTGATCGATGCTTTTCTTGTTGTAAAAGATGAATCATTGAAAGACGAAAAAGGTAATGTGATTGATTTAAATGACAGAGTTAAGAGAATTTTGAAACCAAGAATCCAGGAGTTTAATATTTGGCTTGGTCATTCTGAATCTGAATTAAGAAAAAGATATGAACTTGAAAGAACTTATTTGAAAAGTCAGGTTAATTCATTGAAATTATATTCTAGATGGGCGAAGCCTTATTTGAGGGCCGCTCAGCAACTTGAGATGAAAGAAGGCGGAAGGGAGCCTGCGTTGGTTAATACATTTAACACGTTACTTTTAGAATTGAGTTTGGTTGGTAAAACAAAATTGAATGTTGAGTCAAGTGTTCTTTCTGGAGATTTACCTAGTGATTTTCAGAAAATGAAAACTAAGAAAGATTATTTTTCTTGTATTGTTGTTGATTTTAGGTTCAGAGGAATTCCTCAAAAAGTTGCTCAACAATCTCATTATGCATTCGGGGGCAAGGTCGATGTTGTCTTTTCATCTTATGCTTTGAATAAAGAAGAACTTGACAGAATGGAAAAAGAATTCGCAGATTCTGATGTTGGAGATGTTTTGAAATTGATTGAAGGGACAACAACTGAAAGTTTGGATCACATGCAAGAAGAAATTAATTTCTTTTTAGAGGACAAGGAGAAAAAAGAAAGGGAAACAAAAAAGAATGTTGATGAGTCAAATCCTTTCTTATCTTTAATAGGACATTATGATAAACCTGTAGAAGAAAGGGAATCCAAACCTGTTAAAGAAACTATGAAATCGTTTTTTGGATTTGGATCGAAGAAACCTGAGAAAAAAGATGATAAGAAAGAAAAGCCATTGACTAAGGATGATTGGATTGAGAAAACTCATTTGAGACCGCTGGCAGAAAATACTGCAAAAGATATTGCTTTTGATTTGTTTGATACATACAAGGGTGCCCATGATATGGCAAGCTACACGTAATTTTAAAATGCCAAAAAAGAAAGTTAAAGTTTTGAAAAAGAAGAAAGTTAAAGAAGTCAAAAAGAAAACTAAAATTAAGAATGTGAAGAAAAAAACTTCAATAAAGAAAATAAAAAAAGGCGCTGAGATTAAAGAAATAAAAAATTCTAATCTTAAATCAAATATTGGAAATCTTGAGGGAGAAATAAATGAAGAAAGTTTTTCCCAAATTCTTCAGCCAAGCAGAGGTCCCGTTTTAGAACAAATTGCTGTCGCTGGGGGAAATAATTTGGAAAATATTATTCCAATTAGGGAAACTTCTAATGAAGATCTATCGGATGTTAAAAGAGATTACACTCAAATAGGTAATTTGAATGATGAAAAAAACAAATACCAAGAATCTTCTCCAAATTATGATGACACTGCTAACTTAGATGAAGACGAAAAAGAAAGGAGAAAAAATCTTGGACTGAAAGATTTTGAATTCGAAAAATTAAATAAAAAATATGTTAATAAAGGAGATTATCAATAGTTTAATAAATAATCTTTTTTTATTAACTAAGAGGTTAAAATGGCAAAAGATTCTAGTGTTGCAGGAATATACGGTGGAGGATACTCTGCTCTTGATTCTAATGATGATAGTTTATTTACTGGTTATAGGGGTAGTGTTGAAAAATTAGGTGTTGCCACTGATGCAAGAACAGCGAATATCTTGAAAGAATTTTCAGACAAATTAGGTCCTGGTCAAAAGGTTGTTGAGCTTTCGTTGGGAGTAATGAATCCTGAAACTTTTGAAGCAATTCCAAAGCAACATTTGAAAGAAATTCAAAGACTTTCTAAATTGACAGGGGTTGAACCAACTGTGCATGGACCCATTTTGGAAGCTTCTGGGATGAGTCAACAAGGAATTTTTGATGAAGGCAACAGAGAAGTTGTAGAAAGAAAAGTATTAAACACTCTTGTTAGAAGTCATGAAATTAATCCTAATGGAAATATGCCTGTTACATTCCATTCTGCAAGTGTGATTCCTGCAGCAACATATGGTAAAAATGAAGAAGGTAAAGAAGAATTACAAAAAATTCATGTTGTAAATCAAGACACTGGACAAATATCTCAAACTCCCGTAGAAAAAAGAAAATTTTATACCCCAGCAAAAGATGAAGAGGGTGTGCTTACAGGGGAAATTGGAAAAGAACGTTATAGTGTGGAGGAACAATTAAGAGTTAGAAATGATTCAGAGTGGGATCAATCCTTAAAACAATTAATTGTTCCTAAAGAACATGCAGATAGGATAATTGGTGAAACTCAAGAACATTTTATGCAGGTAATGCGTAAAGAGAATGAGGGGGAAGTGTTACTTAATGAAGACAAACGAATTAAATCTCATTTTTTGAATGCCCAAGAACAATTAAAAGATATTCAAACTCATTTGAATAATCTTTTAGATAAGGGATACCAAACTTATGAGAAAAATGGCAATAACGCAGGACTTAATTATTTAAAATTTGCCGTGAAGAAATTTTCTGAAGATGCAAAAGGGGGGTTGCAGAATCACTCACAGGCCTTACAAGGATTCATGGAAAGTTTAAGACCAGAAGCATTACATAAGCAGAAGTTGGATGCTCCACAAACACATATCTCAGCTAATGCTTTTGCAATAAAAGAATCTGCTAAAACTTATGGAAATGCTGCTTGGGAATCTTACAAAAAATTCGAAGACAAATCTCCAATTCTAAGTATTGAAAATCCCCCTGCAACAATGGGACTGTCTAGAGCTAAAGATATTAAAGAGATGGTTGAAAAATCTCGAGATCAGTTTGTTAGTAAGGCTATGGAAAAAGGGATGTCTGAAAAAGAGGCCGGAAAGCATGCTGAAAAATTGATTGGGGCCACTTGGGATGTTGGACATATTAATCAATTAAGACAGTTTGGATTTAGTAGTGAGGATATCATTAAAGAAGCTGCAATTGTTGCACCAGTTGTTAAACATGTTCATCTCTCAGATAATTTTGGTATGGAAAACACTGAACTCCCCATGGGGATGGGTAACGTAGACTTAAAAGAAGTTATGGAAAAGTTGGGTAAGCAAGGAGAAGATGCAAAAAAGATTGTGGAGGCTGCTCACTGGTGGCAATTTTTCTCTAACGAAGGAAGAAGTTCTCCTGTTGCTGCTTCAATGGAGGCAATCGGAAGTCCAATTTATTCTATGAATATGGGGCCTTACTGGAATGAAACTGCAGGATTACAACAAGGTTATTTTAGTGGACAAGGTATGATGCTTCCTTCAATAAATTATGAAACGTTCGGAGCTGGTTTTTCAAATCTCCCTCCAGAATTGGGTGGACAAAGACCTGGAGCTGAAGGGAGTAGGATGGGTG
>CAZJVQ010000020.1:0-14297 GCA_964549605.1 Candidatus Woesearchaeota archaeon
AAAGGATCATACTTCCAAAAAAGATTTTGTTTCCGTCTAAGTCTGATAATGGAATCATATTAAAGAACGCGTAAAATATGTTAAGTTGCGCGAATTCAATATACCCAATTAAGTAACCAACTATTGATAAGAATAAATTTATGATAACTCCTGATGCAGCTATTAATCCTATGTGGTATTCTGTCATTTCTGAGAAGCTGTAGAGTCCGTGTCTTTTTGCTGCTCGATGGATTTTTGCTTTTACATCAAAAACTAATGAAGCCATCCAAGTAAAATACCCAAAACTTAATCCTGCTGAAACTAATGGGAGAATTGCCCCCATTGCAATTGGTTTTTTGAAATGCCTTTTTGGTTTGAATCCGAATCTTTCCATTTCCCAAATTTTTAATTCAATTTCAGAATCTAAATAATATGCTGAGACTTTTTTTGCTGCAACGTTTGCAAAGACTACAAAGAAAATTGAAGCTAAGGCATAAGCAAAATTAGTTGCGAACGTTTCTATTTCTCTTAAGAAAGTAACTGCAAATGCGAGAATGAGAATTATTGCTAAAATATGCACGATTTCTTTTTTGTTGAACATGTTTTCGTAAGGTTTGGGGCAATTTTAAACTTTGTTATTAGAAAGAATATTTATGTTAAATAACGGAAAAGTATTTAAATAATTTTACAGTGATTTTAATATGGGTGGCGGAGAAACGTTATAACATGACAATAAATTGGAATGAAATGTAAGGATTGTTAGGTTAGAATTTAAAATTAGGAAGCAAAGGTTAATACTAAAATGAGAATAAAAAGATTATCAGAAGTTGTAGGAACGAGAGTTTATACAGACGGCGGGGACTATTTTGGAGAAGTTGAAGAGGCTAATCTAACTGACAACAAGATTGACGGTTGGAGAATTAGAGTTTCTGGAAGCATGATTTCTTTGATTAGTGGAGCAAGAGGAGTAATAATTCCTCATCAATTTGTGAAGGCAATAAGCGACATCTTCATAATAAATAAATCTGCTCTACCAAGTCAAGAAGAAGTCGAAGAGATTTCAGAAGAGTTTTAATTAATAATCTATGGCCGCAGAAACTATCTTACAAAGCACAATTGTTTCTAAGTTTATATTACCTTTTTTGCTAGTTTTCTTTATAGTTTTTGCAATCCTTGAAAAGACAAAACTTTTAGGAGATAGTCAAAAACAACTTAACGCTTTAATAGCATTCGTTATTGGATTAATTTTTACAGGGGCAGTATTTCCTAAAGAAGTTGTTGGGAATTTGATATTATTTTTAACCGTAGCAATAGTTGTAGTATTTGTGGCCCTTTTGATTTGGGGATTTGTTTCTGGTGGAGACAAAGTAGAAATTCCTGATAAAGCTAAAATGATTGCAGGATTTGCAACAATCTTTGCAGTTTTAATTGCAGTTCTTTGGGCAGTAGGATTAAAATTAGCAGCGGTTGGCACAGCATTTGATTTCTTATTCGGTCAACCATGGAGTTCAGTTTTTTGGACTAATGCTTTATTCATCGTGGTTATTGCGGTTGCTTTGGCATTTATGATGTTTAAGAGTGTTTCTAAAAGCGGATAGTTATTTTAGAAATCTATTTAAATTGAATATTGTTATTTTATATATGCTTACGTTTTTACAGACTTATGGATTTTTTGGAGGAGGGAATATTGGAAATATTTTAGCACAATGGGAGCAATTAGGTGTTTTTAGTTATGTTTTACCTTTTTTGATAATCTTTGCATTAATTTTTGGAATTTTATCTAAGTTAAACTTTTTTAATAATAAGGCTGTTAATGCAGTTCTTGCATTATCTGTTTCATTGATGTCATTACAATTTGGCTTTGTTTCAATCTTTTTTTCAGATATATTTCCTTTTCTTGGAGTTGGATTGGCAGTCATCCTTGTAGCCTTGATTCTTTTAGGTCTTTTTATGGACACTGATCAAACTTTTATTATGATGATTTTTGGTGCTGTGGTTTTGATTATTGTATTGTGGAGTTCTTTTGATTCATTAGGGGGATCTTCATTTGGTTATTGGTTGTCTCAAAATATGGGGTCCGTAATTCTTTTAGGGATAATCATCATAATTTTTGGAGCTGTTCTTTTTAGTGGACAACCAAGAAATTCTCTTAGAGGAGATAATGCCCTATCTACAGCAATAAAAGCATTAAGTGGAAAACCTTAATTATTTTCTTTTAACAACTTTCTTTACTGGTTTTTTAACTGGAGTTTTTTTAGCAGCTTGATGATGTTGAGCTTTTGCTGCTAGATGAGGGACCATTTTTCCAAATGAGTCTTGAACCATATCTAATTCTTTTTTAACATTGCTTAGATTTTTACCATATGACCCAACTTTGTCTAGAATTGCCATTTGTGTTTTATCCATTATTGTTTCTACTCTTTTTGTTCGGTCTGTTAAATGTTCTACTTTAGATTCCATAAGAGTTTTGAATTCGCTTAGTTCTCTAACTTGCGATTGAATTTTTCCAATTTTTTCGGAGAATACTTGTTCAGCAATTTCAATCATTTTTGAGGTGTCCATTCCTCCAGTATCATATCCTTGATCATAACCACCTTGATCTTGAGGATAGTATTCTTGTCCCCCTTGATCATAACCACCTTGATCTTGAGGAGCATATTCTCCTCCATATTGGCCTTGTTCTTGATATTGCTCTTCGTTCCCTACTGCGTTTTTTATTTCTGCTTGGCTCATTGCGTCGTTTATTGCTTGGGGAGAAATTCCTTGATTCTGAAGGTTTTGGATAATTTCTTGGTCAGATATCCCTTGTCCCTTCATCTGTGTGATGTCTTCAAGTATTCCCATTATTTACTGATCGTGATCTTTTAATTAAATTTAATGGTTGAAACATTTTTGCTTGTTTTGACAAAATTTCCAAATCTTCTTTTCTTGCAAATTTTGATAGTTCATTTGAGATTGTTTCTAAGAATGTTTTCATTCTTTCAACATCATCCTTCAGGGTTTCAACGTCCCTCTTTAATTCTGCTATCTTTTTTCCGTCTTCTTCTTTAGTGTCTATAAGATTTTGTCCTATTAAAAGCAGTCGGTCTTTCAAAAGATTTTGTTTTTCTTCAATGTCTTTTACTTTTGAAGTGGTATTAGTTTCATAATATTCTCCACCCCCTTGATTTACCTCTTCCATAGGGATTGGATGTTAAGCAGGTTTAAATTTGTTATGCTTAGGTTAATTATTTAAACTTTTTTTCCCCATTCCATTCATGCAGTTTGGAGAAGGAACTCCTTTGTATTCTTATGAAGTTCAAAGAGAAGGTGGAGAAGATGTCGTTTATGTAAATTATGTTGGAGCGCCGTTTGTTCCTAGCTTGGCTGATTATCCAGATGTTATGGAAAAAACTGTAGATATTTTGATTGAGAATTCAAATATTTCTAGAATTGTTTTTTCTCAACAAAAAAATTATAATTATGATTTTGATGAAACGTCTTCTTTGTTGGAAATTTCTCAACTTTATATTTATCTTATTAAACAAGAAAAAATTCTTTCTCATGGCAAATTAGTTTTAGGCGATGAAAATTATTTTTCTAAAAGATATAATGAAATTTTTACATTTCTTTATTTATTTAAGAGAGATCCAATTGAAGCGTATGCTGAATTGAAAAAATTAATTATTGAGTCAAAAATTTCTTTGGATAAAAAAGATTTTACTGATGGTCAAAGAAATTACGGAATTCTACTTGATAAGATTTTTAATCTTTTTGATAAGACTAAATTAATTACTTCTGCTAAGCCTCATTTGGATAATTATAAAAGAGGGGATCGGGAAATTTATAAGAGATTTTTTAGGCCAGACGTAATTCCAAATTTTACTTTTACAAGATTGGTTTTGGATTTACCTCTTGATACTGAAATGGTTGATCAATATAAACTTGCAGAAAATACTCCAGACGAATCCCTGGTAACTATTCTTAGAAAAAAAAATGAATCTAAACTGATTTATTATTTGTCTCCTCCAGAAAATTCTCTTAGCGAGGAACATAATATGCTTTTGAATTTGTCAAGAAATGTTTTGATTGAGCATCAACCTAAAGCAGAAGAATTTACAGATACTGCAAGAACTCGGCAGGTTTTTTTGAATATTTCTAAAGATTTGTTACAAGATCTGGCACAAACTAAAGGAATTAGGTTGGAATATTCTGATTTGAGTAAACTTTCTAATATTTTAGTTAGGCATACAATTGGATTTGGGGTTATTGAACTTTTGTTACAAGATAAGAATCTACAGGATATTTTTTTGAATGCCCCAATACCGCAGACAAGGATTTTTGTAAAACATGGAGAATATGATGAATGTACTACAAATATATTGCCAAGTCAAGAAGATGCTGATTCTTGGGCTGCGAAATTTAGAATGATTTCTGGAAGGCCGTTGGATGAAGCGAATCCTATTTTAGATACTCAGTTGGAAATTGGAGAGATGAGATCAAGAATTGCGATCATTCAAAGACCCTTATCTCCAGATGGTTTATCTTATGCTTTGAGGAGACATAGGGAGAATCCTTGGACTTTGCCCTTGTTTATTAAGAATAAAATGCTTAATGCAATGGCTGCAGGTTTGTTTAGTTTTTTGATTGATGGATCTAGAACGATGTTAGTTGCAGGAACTAGAAGTTCTGGTAAGACTTCTCTTCTTGGGAGTTTGATGCTGGAAATAATTCCTAAACATAGAGTTATTTTGATTGAAGATACTTTGGAATTGCCTTTCGATTCTATGAGAAAACTGAATTATGATATTATTAGAATGAAAGTTCGTTCTGCGTTATTAAAAACAACTACAGAGGTTGCGGCGGATGATGGAATTAGGACTAGTTTGAGACTTGGAGATTCTAGTTTGATAGTTGGGGAAATTCGGAGTACTGAAGCTAAAGCGTTATATGAAGCTATGAGAGTTGGAGCGTTGGCAAATGTTGTTGCCGGGACAATTCATGGGGCTAGTCCGTATGGTGTTTTCGACAGAGTTGTAAATGATTTGGAAGTTCCTGCAACCAGTTTTAAGGCAACAGATATAATTGCTGTGGCAAATCCTGTGAAAACTCCCGATGGATTACACTCTTGGAAAAGAGTTATGCAAATTACTGAAGTTAGGAAACACTGGAAAAAGGATCCATTGGATGAGAAAGGATTTGTTGATTTGATGAAATACAATGTTGAGAAAGACGAACTTGAAATTACTGATGATTTGGTTAATGGGGACAGCGAAACAATAAAAGATATTGCTGCGAATGTAAAAGGTTGGTCTGGAAATTGGGACGCAGTTTATGATAACATTCTTTTGCGTGCAAAGATCAAGGGAGAAATTACAAGAGTTTCTCAAGTTTCAGGAAATAATGAAATCCTTGAAGCTCCTTTTAATGTTTTGTCTAACGATGCGTTTCATAAGATTTCAGATAATGTTAGACAAGAAGTTGGTTTGCCCACTAGTGAAAGAGTTTTCCCAGAATGGCAGCGCTGGCTCAATGAGGAAATAAAAAAAAGAAAGATTTGAACCAGCATCACCTCTCCTATTTTAATTGAGAAGAAGTTAAGCGAGGCGTAGATGGCTGAACGAAGAAATTAAAAAGACAAAAATCTAACTAATAACATGGGGGACAATTATCGGAGGCCTAGACGAGATGGGGAATCTTATGCTGTTACTCCAACTTCAACTAGTTCTAGGAAATTTACTTCTCATAGATCTGGAAAACCCATTAATCCAAGTTATGGAGTAAAAGAGTAGTTGAAACTATCTATCCTATTGGATGGAAGCCTCCAGAATCACTTGAAAGAAGTCGTAAGACCTCAAATTATGGTATAAAATTGAGAGATTTAATTTCTTCTAAAAAAGGAAAATTAGAAAAGAATTTAGGAATTGTTTCAGTAGCATTGTTGGGGGGAAGTTTTGTTTTTATTACTCCAAATATTACTGGGAATGCTATTTGGAATTTATCTGCAGGAAATACTAATTCTGTTGGGGGCAGTGTTATTTATTTTGGGATTATCTGGAATGCTTTTTTGTTTGAGAAGAAAATAAAACATTTATTAATTACTCTTACTATTTTTCATTAATAAAGAGGAGTAAAATGAAACCTAGTGTAGATGATGTTCTAAGAGAATATGGAAGTAAGATAGAAAATTCTATGGGCGGTTCATCAACTGAGAAAGATTATAGTAAAGCTTATCTTGAATTTAAAGAGGAAGCTATTTCTGAAGTTACAAGATATGAAAGATGGTGTAGAAGTCTCGGAAATATAATCAAGCTTAAAATTTCTAAAAAAGATGAAGATGAAATAAGAGAGCATTTAGAAATTGCGCATGTTGATGTTGAACCTTGGCAAGCAATGGGTTTAGGAGTAATGGCTTTCGCGAGTGTTTTTCTTTTGGGAATTTTATTATCTTTTTCAGTTGTTTTGATTAAAGGCTTTGAAGCGTTTTCTTTTTTATTTTTATTTTTAATAATAGTTCTTTCTGTTTTCTTATTTTATTTCTTTAGAGCTTATCCTCAGAGATTAGCTAATCAATGGAGATTGAAAGCATCGAGTCAGATGGTTCCTGCGATTTTGTATATTGTAGTTTACATGAGACATACGCCAAATTTAGAGAAGGCGATTTCTTTTGCGTCGCAGCATTTGCAACAACCTTTGTCTTTAGATTTCAAGAAAATATTTTACAATGTTGAAGTTGGAAAGTTTTCTACAATTAAAGAAAGTCTAGATAATTATCTTAAAACTTGGAGAAAATATAATACTGAGTTTATTGAGTCTTTCCATTTGATTGAAAGTAGTTTGTTTGAACCTGATGATGTTCGTAGGATTTCAACTTTAGAAAAATCTTTGCAAGTTATTCTTGATGGAATTTATGATAAGATGTTGAAGTTCACACATAGTGTTAGAAGCCCTTTGACTAATGTTTATATGTTGGGAGTTGTTTTGCCAACCTTAGGTTTGGCTTTGCTTCCTTTGGCCTCAGCGATGGTTGGAGATATTATCAAATGGTATCACGTTATGATAATTTTCAATTTGATTGTTCCGTTTTTTGTTTTTTATCTAACTGACAAAATTATGTTTTTGAGGCCAGGAGGACATGGGGAATCTAATCTTTTGGAAAGGAATCCTCTTTATTCAAAATACAAAAGTAATGCGGGATATTCTAAAGCATTTTTGATAACTTTTCCATTGTTCTTTTTGGGATTACTTCCTTTGCTGTTCAAATCTTCACTTCCAACTCTTCTAGGTATTCCTAAAGATATTTCATTTGCACAATTAGGATTGAGTTATTTTGGAAGTGAACAATTTTTTGGATTTATTGAAACTGGAGCGGGAACTGCAGGACCTTTTGGAGCAGGAGCATTAGTTCTTAGTATGTTTATTCCCCTATCTGTTGCGTTGTTTTTTTCAATAGCGTTCAATTCTAAAACTAAGGAATTGATTAAGGAAAGAAATAAGACAAAACAGCTTGAAAAGGAATTCAATAATTCTTTATTTCAATTAGGAAACAGAGTAGGGAATGGGGTTCCTCCTGAGATTGCATTCGGGAAACTTGCAGAATCTACAAAAGGATTGATTACTGAGGATTTTTTCAAGATAGTTAATTTGAATATTAGACAAGCTGGAATGAGTGTTGAGAAAGCTATTTTTGATTCTAAGAGGGGAGCAATTAATTATTATCCTTCTGAACTTATTGCTACAAGTATGAGGATTCTTGTAGAGTCTTCAAAGAAAGGTTTGAAAATTGCTGCTTTGAGTTTGATGAGTATTTCAGAATATGTAAAAAATATTCAAAAGATTTCTAATAGGTTGAGAGATATGCTTGCAGAAATTATTTCTGATATGAAAAGTAATATGACTTTCCTTGCACCTTTACTTTCAGGAGTTGTTGTTGGTTTGGCTGCGATGATTACTTCTATTTTGAGCAAATTGAATATCGCTTCGTTAAGCGAATCAGGTTCTGCTGCCGGTGTTGGAAATCTTGGAACTATGTTGGATTTATTTGATATTACACAGATGATTCCTCCTTACTATTTGCAAATTATAATTGGGATTTATATTGTAGAAATTATTTTCATCTTGACAAGAACATTAGTTGCTATTGATTCTGGGGAAGACAAATTACAGAAAGTGAATCAAACTGGAAGGAATCTTAGAAAGGGAATTTTGCTTTATTTCTTTACAGCTCTTTTCTCCACCTTGGCATTATTTGTATTATCTTCGATTGTTCTTGGTGGATTAGTTAGTTAATTTTTTTATCTTCTTCTTTTTTGTTTCTTTAATTTAGAACAACCTTTTAATTTCAAAACTTTACTTTTACTTCGAATGCTTAATTTTTCAGGTTTTGTTTCGCAAGGAACATATCCTCTTTTTTTAACTCCAACTTTTACTTCTAAAAATGATGAAGGGTGTTCTAATTTTGCATTCATTTCTGCGATAACTTCTTTTCCTTCCCCATAATTTCTTAGTTCAACCATTGAAGGATAATGAGTATGTCCATTAACTCTTTTTCTAGATGCAAATTCTTTCCAATCAGATATCCTATTATTTTTCCCATATCTTTCATAAAAAATTATTTCTGCATTTTTGTGATTTGATTCAAACGTGCTTCTTATTTCGATAGTTTTCCCTATTTCAATGTTAGAACAACTTTTTTGAGTCTCTTTTCCTAAATATCTTTGCTTTCTACGCTCTTTACTGAATTTGTATTTTTTACCATCCCATTTAATCATATTGAATACTTTGGGTAGATTTTGTGGTCTAACACAAGTCGGGACTGTTTTATCCCTGTATTGTCCTACTATGAACAAATCAAGATGTCCTTTTGTTTTAGTATTACTAATTTCTGGGGTTGCACCACCATAATATGAAAACAGATGAGAAATTTTTCCATTATCTGTTTTTATCACATCTGTGTATAACTGGCTTGCACTAAGATTATGTTTGACAATCGATTCCTTTTTTCTATCTCCATCCAAATCAATATGTTCGAATCTGCAATCATTTCTTTCTGAGTTTATTTTTTTATTCACGTATAAGCAAATGGCCTTTTCATCAACAAGGTGTTTTTTCTTTTTAGGTCTTGAACTTTTTCTTCCTTGTAAACTAAATTTGACCATTATATCTTCTAATTTTGCTCCTTTGGCAAGGTAAGGGACATTAAATCTTGCCCACAAAGTCATTGGTATTTTTCCTTCTAAATTATGTCCATCAAAATTAATTCTATATGCCCTCATAGTTTCATTTCCAGTAACTCTATTTGTAACATGGTTTGGTATTTTGGTCACAATATAATCTTTTTTTAATTCTTTTAAAGCGTTTGAATGACTTTTGTTTTTTTTCTCTTTAAAATAAGATATGGTTGTATCTAGGATTTCTTCAGTGAAGGGAATTCCTGCTGCCCATGCACTAGTCTCTAATAATCCTCTCAATCCTTTTACAACCAATTCTTCTCTTGAGCCGTTGAAAGGCACTAAACTTACTTGTTCCATTTGGGGGACAATATATGCAAATTGTTTTGTATATTGTACTCCTATTCCCTTTGGATGAATTAGATAAGCGTCTGGAGGATTTATTATTCCATATCTAAATTGGACTTGTACGGATTTTTCTTTAAAACTATATTCTTTTTTATGATTTGCAGTAGTTAGATAAAACATTAAAGCTTCATTTCCTATTATTCGTGCACCAAATTGAGCGAGGTGTTGTCTTGTTCTTCCATCTCTTCCTCTTAGTGGTAAATTAAATTGGTGATTTTTTGTTTTGTTGATTTCAGTCAGTTCTATTTGTTTAAGTGCTTCAGCGTTATTTGGAAGAATCGAAGTGCCAAACATTGCCAACCCAGTAACTATGCTTGCTAAAGTTGCTTTTTTCATAATTCAATCATTTTTTCTTTCTTTAAAAATATTTATATAAGCCAGTTCTTTTTGATAATAATGGAAAAAAAAGGGATTGTTACAGAATATTTGCCTTGGCTTTTGATTGCTTTGGCTGTTTTGGTTATTTTGATGACAACTATTTTTTTACTTAAGGGAAATGGCATTGCTATGATCGATAAAATTAAAACTTTATTTAGAACATAATGAAAATTAAAATTTTCACGTTTCCAGACGTGACTTAGGAAAATGGAACTAACAACAAATCAAATCATAAAAATAATAGTGGGTGTTGCAGTTGTTGCAGCAGTGGTTGGCGGACTGGTTTTGGTTTCTAGTGATATTGCTAGCTTCTTCAAAAATATGCCTGGAGTTTTTTTAGGCTAAAATGAATCTTAATCTTTTGATAAAATATTTGATTTGGATTGTTTTTTTTGGATTGGCTATTGGGGGCGTCACATTAATTTTTAAAGGAACATGAAAAAAAGACAAAAATTAAAATTTTTAACTACTTCGTCCAAGCGTGGCCAAAGTAAAGGAGAAATCACAAGTCAACAAATTGTTATCTTAGTTGTATTAATAGCTAGCTTTGCGATTCTTTTGTTTTTCTTATTTAGATTAAATCTTGGTGAAGAAACTGATAAAGAACTTTGCAGAAATTCTGTTTTGTTAAAAGGGAAATCTGTTTTCAAAGATTCTACTCTTTTGAATTGTAAAAAAAGTTATGTTTGCCTTACTGCTGACGGGGATTGTGATTCTTCCGAGCTGTTTAATCCAGAAATTGTGAAAGTACAAACTGAGGAAGAAATTTATCGAACTTTGGGGGATGAGATGAGAGATTGTTGGTGGATGTTTGGAGAAGGTAGAGTGAATTATGTTGGAGATGATTTGACCCGTAATAATTATTGTTCAATTTGTTCTCAAGTGGTTTTTGATGATAGTGTAAAAACTATATTTGATGGGAAGAGTGAAATTAATAGAGAAACTCTTTATACTTTTTTAGGAGATAATAATGTTTCTGGAAGTGGAGATTCTTATTTGAAATATTTGTATGGATTTGAAGAAGTTGATTTAATCAAGGAGCATTTGGTAAATCAAGGTACTGATTGGGGAGTTATTAATATGGAAAGTCCTAATGGATATTTGATCACTACTGGAATAAAGAGTGAAGTTGGTAAGTTAAATTGGGTTGTTGTTGCAGGTTCAGTAGGCGCAGTTGGTACAGCTACAGTTGCTCTTGCCTTGGGAATTATTGCTGCAGTTCCGAGTGGGGGGCTTTCATTAGTTGCTGCTGGAGCTGCGATTACTGGGGTGATTACAAGTGCTGTAAGTGGAGGAGTAATTGGTGGGGCTCTTGGAGCAGGTGTTGGAGGTTTTGTAGGGTTTACTATTGATGGGGCTTCTGATGAAGCAGATTTTTTAGCTTCAACAATTATTAGTCCTGAGGGATTTGCAGGATTAGATTGTGAAGAAGTTGTCACGTTATCTTAATCAATAATTTTATTAACAAGTTTGATCTTTTTCTTTTATGAAAAAAGAGGAGGGATTTTTTTGCAAAAAAAATCGTAGAGGGCAGATTCTTGCAAGCAATTTAATTTTTATTGCATTAAATTTAATTTTTCTTACTCTTTTGGTTTTGTTTGTTGTTAATAGAACTGGAACTGATGCATCTGTTGAAGAAAAATATGCTAAACAAATAGCTTTGATGATTGATGCTGCAAAACCAGGGATGAAGATTCATTTAAACATGGAAGAGGCAATTGAGCGAGCCGAAAAGAATGGATTTGCAAATAAAATTGTTTTAGTTAAAGGAAATGTAGTTACTGTTAAACTAAGGGAAAAGGGAGGTTATTCGTATTCTTTTTTTAATGATGTTAATGCTACCGCTTTCAAAAAAGATGATAAATTTTATTCAATTCCGATAAATAAATATAATTAAAATGATTTTAAAAAATAAAAAAGGAGCAGAAAAAATTCTCGCAGTTTATTGGTTTGCAATTTTGATTTTAGTTTCGGCCGGAGTTTTCTCGATGGTTTTTTCATTTCAAGCTCCATATGATGTTAGGGAATTAGAAGCCAGTGTTTTAACCGGGCAAGTTGCAGATTGTGTTTCTGAACAAGGCATTTTAGATTATAGACTTCCTGAAGCTTTTGGAATTTCTTCAATAGAGAAAATTGAAGATCCTACAACTGATTTTAAAGATATAAATAAATCAATTACGGAAGATGCTTCATGTAAGTGTGATGATAATTCTTGTATTAAATATGCAGGGTGGATTGCAAAATATTCGGGGAAAAATGAAAATAACATTGTTGATCCTCTTTTGATGGCTGGTTTAATGGTTCAGGAAAGTTTTTGTAATCCTGGATCAGAATCTGATAGTTCATATGGTTTAGTTCAAATTAATCTTAAGGAACATTGTGATAAAGGTTATGGGAATTGGGGGTTATCTAAAGATTCTCAAATCTGTAGAAATGAATTGAAAAATCTTGAAAAAAATATTGATGTTGGAACTCAGATCTTGAAATCATATTATGATGAGTTTGGAGAAAAAGGATTGGTGTTTGATGGGGCTTGTAATTCGAATCTTCATCAGAAAACATATTACGGTTGGGAGGCTGCGTTGAGAGCTTATAATGGAAATGGTTGTGGGGTTTTTGGTAAGGGTCCTCGAGAGGGAGAAAGGATAACTTCGCAAGATGCATACGTAGAACATGTTCTTGAAAGATATAACAATCTTAGAAAAATTCTTGGGAAAAATCCCATAACAGGAAGTATGAAAATAGATTTACAAGAAATGTGTCATTTGAATTTTGAAGCTGAGGAAAAAAATCCTCAGTATTATTTTGAAATTGAGTTTACTAATTTTAGTTCTGGAGAATTTTTGGGAGTTGCAAAAGAAGGAAATCCTAATTTGAAAACTGATTGCATCCTTCAAGATGAAAAAGAATCTAAGACTTTATCTAAATGTATTCAAAGAAGTTTTTATTCTGTTGGATCGGATAATGAAAAATATACAATTAAAATTTTATCTGTTGTGAGGAAGACTGAACAAAATGTTGATGGATAAAAAAGCACAGATTGCTGAAACTATGACTTGGGTAGCTGCAACTCTGATAATTTTGGTTATTTTGACAATTGCAATTTTTGCAGCTTCTTCAATGGGAATTACTAATCGTGCAGTAACTGTTAAAGCCGATGAATCTCCAATTTTGTTAAAAAAATCTTTACAAGCATATTTGCTAACAGAAGATTTAGAAAAAGAAAGTAATGTTTTGAGCAAATTATCTGTTGACAAGTCTGATAGTTTTAGCGAAGAACTTGGGAAAAAAGTTTTTAATGATTCTTCTGGAGTTTTTTCTTTTACATTGGAATTTGATGCTTGGGAATTAACTAAAAATTATCGAGAGAAAATAAAAATAAATGAAAAAAATGTTTTGGGGGTTTTTAAATATGGTTCGAAGAAAAAAGCTACTATATAATAAGAAAGGAGATTTACCAATTGTAATTTTGGTTATTGGAGTTTTTGTAGTTTGTACTTTGACTTTGTTTAATTTTTATTTTGAAGGATTTAAAGATGAAAATTTTTTTAAAGGAGTTATTTTAATTGAAAAAGTTAGAGAATTTTCCAATGATTTGAAATTTTACAAGAAAATTGATTTAGAAAAAGATGCTTTAGAATATAGTGGACTCTTAGAAAAAATTGAAGGTGACAATTTTAAATTTGAAGGAAGTGTAGATGGTAAAGAGTATAAAATTATTGGAACTCTTTTTGAAGATTTAGGTAAGGGAAAAAAATTAGTTTTCATGGAATATAATTTTCCAAAATAACAAAAACATTTTTAAACAAAATTAACCTAAACTAACTATGGATAAAAAGTGGTGTTGGCCTCATGGTGTTTGGCCAACTTTTTAAATGGATGTTCCAAAAATTTAAAATGAGAAATAAAAGAGGGCAAGGATTAAGTACGAATGCAATTATACTTATTGTGTTGGGAATTTTTGTTTTGGTAATCCTTCTTGCAGGATTCTACTTGGGTTGGGGAAAATTAGCTCCTTGGCTTAACAAACCAAATTTAGGTGAGGTGAAAAATTCTTGTAGTATTGCTTGTAGCATAAACGATCAATTTGATTTCTGCAGTGTCAATAAATCTATTAAAGACGGATCTAATGATAAGTTTGAAGATACTTGCTTTAACTTGTGGAATGATACTAAGTATGCTGGAAGAAATTATGGAATTCAAGATTGTCCTTCTGTAACTTGTTCTTAAATAACAAAATGGATTACGCTTTTTCTCAGAAAAGAAATAAAAGTAAAGATAAGAGGAAAGAAAAAAAGAAACATCCTTACAAGAAAGGTGGTAGAGAAAGAACAATCGTTTTTGATAAATCTGAAGAAAAGAAAAATCAGAAATAATTTATAA
>CAZJVQ010000021.1:0-12758 GCA_964549605.1 Candidatus Woesearchaeota archaeon
TTAAAGATTCAACAACAGGAGAATATATTCCTCTCGCACTAGATCCTTTTTATTTCTTAAGAATAGCTGAAACAATTCTAGAGCCAGGACCAATGCCAGATTATGATATGATGAGATATCCCTCTGCAAAAGTTGCTTTCAGTAACGAAATTTTGCCAGGAGCAGTGGTTTTATTATACAAGATTGGGAAGATTTTTGATAAAGATCTTACCTTGCAATTCATAAATGTTATATCTCCTGTTATCTTTTTTGCCTTAGGTTTAATAATATTCTTCTTCTTAATCTATACTTTAACGAAATCTAAATCCACTGCCCTTATTTCTAGTGCTTTTCTTGCTGTTATTCCAACGTATTTATACAGAACAATGGCGGGATTTTCAGATCACGAATCAATTGGAATGTCTGTTTTTTTCCTGACTTTACTTGTATATGGGATAGCTATGAAGACTTTAAATAAAAAAGGCGATGAGAAATCTAGTCTTCAAAAAATAATTATGTGGGCAGTTATTGTTGGGCTTTCGTCTGCCTCTACTCTTGCTGCATGGGGGGGTATTTCTAATCTAATCTTTATGATAATTCCACTAAGTTTTTTCTTATTTTGGTTGATTAAAACACAAAATTTAGAAGAAGTAAACAAAAGATACCTAAGAAATTTCATATTATTTTATTATATCTGGTTTTTTTCTAGTATTTTATTTGGATTATCTTATGGTTATAGCCTTTCCTTTCTTCTTGGTAAAATGGCATTTAGTTCTATTGGGTTTATCAATAGCTTTGTGTTTTTATTTCTAATTTCTGATTATTTTATTATTAAGTTCGGAAATAGGATTAATTTTATTAAAAAAGACAAATATAGGGTTATTTACAGTTTCTTATTAACTATTGTTATTGGGTTCTTTATTCTTCTTCTGTCCGGGAAGGGTATTGAATTGATTTCAAATATTTTTACTCGTTTGTTAAATCCTTTTGGTGGTGGGAGAACTAGTCTAACCGTCGCTGAAAATAAGCAACCGTTCTTAAATGATTGGATTGGTCAAACAGGAAAGATATTTTTCTGGTTATTTTTTGGGGGACTTATTTCTCTTGGTATAAATACTTCGAGACATATTAAACAAAATAAAAATAAGATCTTATTTGTACTATTCTGGATTTTAATGGTAGGAGGAATACTTTTTAGTAGAATTTCTTCGGGGAGTTTACTCAATGGCGTTAATTTTATTAGTAAATTATTTTATTTTGGGGGTACCCTCTTATTTATGGGCTATCTTGGTTGGTTGTATTTCAATGACCAGATTAAAATCCCAACAAGATATCTAATTTTATTCTCTTGGATGATATTCATCTTAATTTCTGCAAGAGGAGCAATAAGACTTTTCTTTATGATCACCCCCCTTGTTTGTTTTTCTGTAGGATATTTTATTGTTAACGTCTTTAGTTATGCTAAAAAAAATAAAGACGATCTCTTAAGGATGCTTTTGTGGATAATTGTAATCTTAATAATTATTGGGGCTCTTTCTAGTTTTAATAATTTCACTAAATCCACAACATCTCAAGCAAAATACACCGGACCTTCTGCTAATTTACAATGGCAAAATGCAATGAAATGGGTAAGAGAAAATACTCCTGAAGGTTCTATCTTTGTTCATTGGTGGGATTATGGGTATTGGGTAGAATATCTTGGGAAAAGACCCTCTGTAACAGATGGGGGTCATGCTGTTGGATATTGGGATCACTTGATTGGAAGATATTTATTGACAACCCCTACTCCAGAAACAGCTTTTAGTTTTATGAAAACCCATGAGGTTTCATATTTATTAATAGATCAAACAGATATAGGGAAATATTCTGCATATAGCAGTATAGGTAGTGATAAAACTGGGAATGACAGATTTTCTCAAATTAATATTATGATATCTAATCCTCAACAAACAACTGAAACAAAAAATGGAACAGTTAGAATTTACCAGGGAGGTTCTTCTTTAGATGGAGACATAATTTATGAATTAAATGGAAATCAAATATTCTTACCAGCAAGGAAGGCAGCTATTGGGGGCATTTTTTTAGAAACAAAACAAGAAGAAAATGAAATAACTTTTAAACAGCCTGCAGGAGCCTTTATCTATAATCAAAAACAAACAGATATTCCAATAAGATATCTTTATTTTAATAATGAATTTAAAGATTTTGGAAATGGGTTAGATGCTGTTGTTTATATTATTCCAAGAGTTTATCAAACAAACCAGGGAATTCAAATAGATAATTTTGGGGCCATTATATATTTATCTCCAAAAAATATGAAAAGTTTAGTCTCTCAATTATATATCTTAAATGACCCCTTTAATCAATATCCAACAATAAAAATAGCTCATTCAGAACCAGATCCAACAATAAAATCATTAAATAATCAAGGAGTTAATTTAAATGAATTTATTTTCTTTAATGGCATGAGGGGGCCAATAAAAATATGGAAAGTAGATTATCCTGAAGACATTCTTGTAAAAGAAGAGTTTTTAAGAACTTCTGGAGAATATGCTGAATTTGATAATCTGGATTTCACTATTTGAGTTTCATAAGCTTTAAAAGATTTGTTTCTCAGAATAAATTATGCCAAAGAACCACCCTAGTATTGCCATCATAATTGGAACAAAAGCCGAACTAATAAAGACCTTTCCGGTAATGCTCGAACTTCAGAAACAGGGAAAAAATTACTGGTTTATCCACACCGGACAACACCCACTAAGTAATGCTTGTAAGGAATTTGGAGTTAAAAAACCAGACTTTATATTGAGCAAAGAACCAAAAATAAGTACAAAATTTTGGTCTAAAGTAAGTAAAGGTGCTGCTGTTTGGTCTTTTTCAATGATATTTCAAATCAAAAGGCTAACAAAGAAATTAAAACCAAAATATGTTATTTATCACGGAGATACTATGAGTACTGCTGTTGCCGCTATTGCAACAAGTAAATTACTAAATCCTAAAAAAACATGGAAAAATGTGCATTTAGAGGCAGGGTTAAGAAGCGGATCACTATTGGAGCCTTTTCCCGAAGAGATTTCTAGGCAAATAAGTGATAGATTTTCAGATGTCTTGTTAGCAGTATCTGACCTTACGGAAAGAAACTTAGAAGGACATAAAAGAAGAAAATTCGTAATAAAAATTGGGAATACAATTGTAGATTCCTCTTTAATATCTCAAAGCAGGGGGAAAAGAAAACATAAAAAGCTGGACAAAAATTATGCACTTATTAATATCCATCGCCATGAAAACCTTAGAAGTAAGAAGAGAATGGAAAAAATTGTTGAGATAATCAAAGGAATAAAAATTCCTGCAATTTGGCCATTGCATGACAATACTCAACACTATCTCCAAAAATATGGATTAATGAAGGACATAGAAAATATGGAAAATATAAATATTACTCCTCTGACAGATTACTTCCACTTCATATTTCTAATGTCTAACTGTAAATATTTAATAACAGATGGTGGAAGTATTCAAGAAGAAAGCCTTGTTTTCAAAAAACCCTGCATTATATTAAGAAATAGGACAGAGAGGCAAGAAGGTTTATCCACAGGAATAAATTTTCTAACCGGATTAAACGTTAAACTGGCAAAGAATATCATTGGTATTATAGAAGAAAAACCTGCAAAGGTTAAAGAATTCAAAAATCCTTATGGGGAAAAAGGATTAAGTGAAAAAATTGTAAGATTATTAAAATGAAAGTATCTCTAATAAATACTTTGTTAAACGAAGAGAAAAATGTGGATTCTTTCTTAAATTCCATTGTAAAACAAACAGAAAAACCAGAGGAATTTATCATCGTTGACGGTGGTTCTAAAGATAAAACTTATAAAATTGTTAAAAAATTTGTTAAAAAATATAAGTGGATTAAGGCATTTCAATTAAAAGGCGCAAATATCTCCAAAGGAAGAAATTATGCTATTAAAAAATCAAAAAATGAAATCATTATTGTTTGTGATGCTGGAGGAGAATATAAAAAAGATTGGATTGGGAAGTTAAAAATAGGTTTTAATGGGGCTGTAGGATTTGGTGCCGATAAACCTTTAATAAGAAATGATTTCCAGAGAGTTTTAGCCAAGAAGATTCTGCATAAAAATGTTCCTGGTTCTTCTAGAAATATGATCTTTCTCAAAAGAATATGGCAAGAAGTTAAGGGATATCCGGAAGATCTAAACAGAGCAGAAGATACTTTATTTGAGGAGCGTATAAAGAAAAAAGGGTATAATATTGGAAGAATAAGAGATGCTGTATGTTATTGGGAGATGAGAGAGAACTTAGAAGAAGTTAGAAAACAATTTTATGGGTATGGGTATTGGGATGGGATCTTGCAGAAGAAATACAAACTCTTGCCGATGAAATACAGGATATTAATAAACTTGTTAATAATTGCAATTCCTGCCTATCCTCTTTTTTGGTTAATTTCTCAGTCTTCTCTTGAATTTAAGATAGATTTTGTTAGAAGATATGCTTATCTTAGAGGTTTTTTAAAAGGAAGATTTAAGTAAAATGAAAAAGTATTTGATATATCGGAGTTTAATATGAAATTAAATTTAGGTTGCGGTGTCAAGAGAAAAAATGGTTATCTGAATTGTGATTCTTCTAAAAAAGTTAATCCCGACAGAGTTATAGATCTTGAGAAAAAATTACCATTCAAAGATAATTCTGTCGATGAAATACTTGCTGAGCATGTTCTTGAACATATAAATAATTTTGTTCCTTTAATGCACGAGATATGGAGGATTTGTAAGAAAGGGGCAATTATCAATATAAAGGTTCCATTTTATTCCGCATGGGGGCAGTTCAACGATCCCACTCATGTCCGATTTTTTACTCCATTTACATTTAACTATTTTTGTGGGGGAGGAACTTACTCTCATGAGGTAAATGTTGAGAAAGGTATGTTTAAAGTAGAAAAAATCCAAATAAATTTTGGGATTGGAAAATCTAGTAAATTGAATTTCTTTCTAAACCCCATATTAAACTTAAATCATAAATTCTATTGTAGATTTTTCGCATGGATCTTTCCCGCATCAGAGATAGAATTTAGATTAAAAGTAATAAAATGAGCAAAATTGTAAGATTGGCGAAGGTTGGAGAGGCCGAAGAAATCTTAGAAGTGTATAAATCTGGGGGGGAATGGCTTCCATACACAGACCCAAAAGAAATTAATCAATGCATAACAGCTAACGAAAGTGGAAAAGTTTCTCTACTAGTTATTGAAATGGATGGAAAGATTGTTGGTTCTTTAAAACTTCACAGACCCCAATCCCACATAGGAAAAGGAGGGAAAGTTGCAGTTCTTCCAGAATATAGGGGGCATGGCATAGGAAAACTATTGTACAAATCCGCCATAAAAATCTTTGATATGGAAGGACGAAGAAAAGTTACAGATTCCCTAGTGGGAGGAAATCCTGCAGTGGTAGCCATGTTTAAAAAATTAGGATTTGAAAAAGAGGCAGAAATGAGAAAGCACACCCCGGGAGGAAAAACCTTGTATCAATTTGCATATCATATTGATGAAAAAGGCTTACCTGAATTGGGGGAGGATGTTAAATTTGAGATACCCATAACAGATTATATGAAAGACCTAAAGCATAAAAATAAATATGAAGTACATTGAACTATCTGATCTTGACAAGATTATAAAATCAAATTCTACAATAGCAATTGGTGGATTTACTATAAACAGAAAACCAATTGCAATTATAAAACAAATAGCAAAAAGCAAAATCAATAATTTAAATTTATACACTCTTGCAGGTTCTCTAGATATAGATTTATTGGTAGAAAAATCAAAAGTGAAGAGGATTTCTGCAGCTTATGTTGGCTATGAAGGTCTTGGTTTTTCTAAAATAACGCGTAACGCTGTAGAATCTGGAAAACTTATATTTGAAGACTTAACAGAAATATTATATTATTTTCGTCTTAAGGCTGGAGCAAAGGGTGTTTCTTCACTCTCAACAAAATCTATAGTAAATTCTGATGTTATGAAAATCAATTCTGCGTGTAAAAAGGTAAAAGATCCTAAAACTCAAGAAACACTGTGCGAGATTAAAGCAATAAACCCTGATTTTTGCATAATACATGCACAAAAAGCTGACAAAGAAGGGAATATCCTAATTAGCGGGCCGGATTTCTCTGAAAAAGAAATGGCAAAATCATCTAAAATAACTATCTTTAGCGTCGAAAAGGTTGGCGAGATAAAGCCAGAAGAAGTAACAATACCCAAAGAAGATGTAGACTACATTATTATCTCAAAAAAAGGAGCAAGTCCTACTGGTTGTAAGGATCATTACCCCCCAAATATAAAAGAAATAATAAAATACTTAGAAAATGATTAAAACAAATTTCAAGATCTCTGATT
This sequence comes from Candidatus Woesearchaeota archaeon, assembly GCA_964549605.1. Taxonomy (GTDB): domain Archaea; phylum Nanobdellota; class Nanobdellia; order Pacearchaeales; family GW2011-AR1; genus CAZJDG01. Next base: position 6,386 of record CAZJVQ010000021.1, read on the forward strand.
TTCTAGTGCTTAATCTATCAAAAGAGATAAGGGAAAATGAAACTTTAGTTCAGGGAACTTCAACATTCATCCCAATGATAGCCACTGCTCTTGCTATGCAATCCAGAAAAATAAATTTCCTAGGTGGCTTCTTTCTGAATCCAAGTCTTACTCCAAAAACCCCTTCTACTTTTTGCTTTGAAAATTATAAAGATTGGAGGGAGCATATGGGACTTTCTGAGTTCTTAGATATGTTACAAAAAGGAAAGATTGATCTAGAATTTCTAAGGCCTGCACAAGTCGATAAATATGGCAATATGAATAATACAGTGATTGGAGATTATAACAATCCAAAAGTTCGTTTACCAGGAGGGATGGGAATAGATGATGTTATGCATTTTTCTAAGAAGATAATATTATATATTCCAGATCATAATGAAAGAGTTTTTGTAGATAAAGTAGATTTTGTAACTGCTAGTGGTTGGGATAAAGGCAAGGGTCCTGATAAAATTATAACAAATATGTGTGTTTTTGAATTTATAGATAAAAAAATTACACTTACAAAAATAAATCCAGCTTATTCTATTGAAGACATACAAAAAAATACAGGATTTAAATTTGGTATGGCAAAAGATATTAAAAAAATGCTTTTAGTAGATGACAAAACTAAGAAATTAATAACTAGATTGGATCCTTTAGAATTAAGGAACTTGGAGATAAAAGGGGAAAGAGAAAAGGTAATGAAAAAATTCTCTTAATTCTTTTTCTTAATAATAAAGACATATTCATTACAAAATAATCTTCTTCTCAACCAAACAAAATCTTTAGAGACAACTACTTGATGATAATTATAATCTTTTATGTATTCTTTAAATTGTTTTATAGAAACTTTTGAAAAAAATTCCCAGTATTTTGCTCTTGGGTTTTTTAATTTTTTAATCCACAAACTAGGTTTTTTAAAAAAATTATAAAAGAAATTAGGAATAGTTACTATAAAAAGGTCATCTGTAACTCTTGCTAATTCGTCTACTGCTTTTTTCCATTCTGGGATATAATAGAGAGTTTGTATACTAATTGCTTTTTTAAATTGTTTTTTCCTGAAAGGTAATTTAGCTAAAGAAGCCTTGTAAGTCTTTATATATTGCTTTTTTTTAGAAGCTACCTTAAGTGCATCTTTATCTATATCTACCCCTATAAATTTAGTATTTGGAAGATAATTTGTTATCAAACCTATTCCACAACCAGCATCTAAAATTATTTCTTTTTTTGAAGGGTTTAAAATTTTTGCAACTACTTGAAAAATTTGATCATATTTACTATAATTAAATCCATATTTTTTATCTATTTTAAATAAATTCCTCATTTTTTAAGAACAAAATTTCTTGCGTCCTTGTATTTTTTTATTGGTTTAGCGGGGATTCCTACTGCTATAACTCCATCTGGGATATCTTTATTCACAACGGCAGAAGTACCAATTATAGAACTTTCCCCCACAGTTACTCCTTCAAGGATGATTGCATTTGGAGCTATTTGTGCTCTTTTTTTTATAAGGATCGGAGAGGTTATTATTGGATCTTTTGGATTGATATCCTGGAATACAGAATTGTGAGCAAAAATCTTTACCCCTATAGATAATTTTACGTTGTCTTCTATTGTTACTAACTTTGGGACTACCGTGTCTATATGGACCATTGCATCTATAAACACATTCTTTCCAATATTAACTCCTCTCGCCCTATTGGCAAAGATTCTCAAACTATTTCCTGGCCCAAAATAACCTAGAAAATACCAAATACGATTAGAGAACTTTTTGAAAAACCCTATTTTAACTTCATGAACAAACTTGGTTTTTTGTCCTTCTTTCATTTAAAATAATCTTATCAATATTATTTATACTTTGCGGATGAAAGTTCTATTCATAATTCTTATAAAGATCTTCCTTATCTTAATTCTAGAAAAATGAATAAAATTAAAGTATATTTGCAATATCCTTGGAAATTCCCAGATTCTCCTTATTATAAATATCTTGTTGAGAATCCACCCCAAAGGATAAAATATCTAAATGCAGGGAATCAAAAAGGGGTAATAGTAAATAAAAAAAGATTTTTAGCCTCTAATTTATTAAAAACGAACATAAGGAGATTTCTCAATAGATTCAAATTGCCAATCCCAAACGCCCATTTTGTAAAAAAGGGCAATTATGATCTTATTCATGGTGCTCATTGTTTAATTCTCGGAAATTCTTCTCCTTGGGTAGCTGATTTTGAAGCTGTTTGGCAACTATGGGCTTCTTGGGAACCCACAAAATTAAGTAATTATTTTGTAAGAAAAATCTTATTAAGTAAAAATTGTAAAAAGATAATTGCTTGGACCAAAGAAACCGAAAATCGTATATTAAAATTCTTTCCAGAAATTAAAGATAAAATTGAGGTTGTTTATCCTGCAGTGCCAATTCCAAATTATAGGAAAAAAAAGCATAAAGGTATAACCCTTTTGTTTATTGGAAGATATTTTTATCGTAAAGGGGGTTTACATGCATTAGAAGCCTTTAATATCTTAACAAAAAAATACAAAAATGTTAGAGGTATATTCATTTCTTCCGTTCCAGAAAAAATACTCGAAAAATACTCGAAAAATAAAAAGATACAATTTTTTGGATTGATGCAACAAAAAAAACTGTTGGGAGAAATTTATCCTAAATCAGACATATTTGTTTATCCGGGATATAGTGATACATTTGGATTCGCAATGACTGAAGCTATGTCCTTTGGGATTCCCATTATAACAGTGGGTAACTCCACAAGAAAAGAAATTGTTGAGGAAGGAAAATTCGGCTTTGTAATTCCTCAAAAATTTACATATCCAGAAAAAGTCGAAGAAATAGATAAAAAAATTATTGGACAAATTGTTAATAAAACTTCTGAATTAATCAGGGATGGTAAATTAAGAGCTAATATGTCTAAAGCATGTATAAATGTTGTTAGAAATGGTAAATTCTCAATTAAGGAGAGAAATAAAAAATTAGAAAGGATTTATTTTGAAGCATTAAAATGAAAAACAAATTCTTTACTATTCGGATTGACTTAGAATCAGATAAAGGGATTAAAAAAGGGCTGCCGCCACTTTTAGATTTATTAAAGAAATACCATCTAAAAGCTTCTTTTTATCTTTGCATGGGAGGAGAATCTAATATTTTAGAAATTTTAAAGTATAGAGGGAAAATGAAAAGTTCTGGAGAAAGATCAATAAAAATTTGGTCCCTTATGGATAAAATAAGGATGTTACTCGTTCCAAGGGATTTTGTGAGATCCAACAAAAAAATATTGAAAAGGATTTTAGAGGAAGGGCATGAATTAGGTCTTCATGCATGGAAACATAGAGAATGGACAAGAGGTTTAGATAAAATAAATATTGAAAAAACCATCTTAAGATCTAGAGAAAAATATATTAAATTATTCAATAAAAGACCAATAAGTTTTACAGCACCAGGATTTAACACAAATAAAAAAGTCTTAGAAATTTTAGAGGAAAATGGGATAAAATTCGTAAGTGATTACCCTGGGAAAGATCCAAAGAAATATGGAAAAATAAAGAATATTCCAATCACTATCTGTGGAAAGGATAGGATGCCAATCATCGAATATTTAGTTGGGCAGAAAAAAAATGATGAAGAAATTCTCGATTATATAAAAAAGGAAGTAAATAAAGAAAAACTCTCTTCTTTCTACACACATGGACTTTTTGAAGCAAGATTCAAACGATCGTTATTAGAGAGCATATTTAAATTTGTAAAAGATCAAAAAATTAAAAATAAAAGGGTTGTTGACTACTAAATGAAAGAAAAAAAGGAAGGTCTTCCGAAGGTTTCTATTGTTTTTGTTAATTTCAATGGGAAAAAATATACTTTTGGTCTTCTTGATTCCTTAAAAAAAATAAATTATAAGAATTATGACATAATTGTCGTAGATAATGGTTCAAAAGAAAAGCTTGATGTAGAATTTAAAAGGAAATATAAAAAAGTCGCTACTTTGATAGAAAATAAAAAAAATCTTGGGCTTGCAGAAGGAACAAATGTGGGGATAAGAGAGGCTCTTAAAAGAAAAAGCGATTACGTTTTAGTTATGAATAATGATATGATTGTGAAATCTAATTTCTTAAATATATTGGTAGATTCTATGGAAAGGCATCCAGAAGTATCAGCAGCAAGTCCAAAAATATATTATATGAAACCAAAAAATATGATTTGGTGTGCTGGTTGTGATTATCATATTTCTGGATTTAAACCCAGAAATCAAAAAGAGATTGACAAAGGGCAAGCAGATGAGGAAAAATATGTAGATGGATTAGATTGTGTGCTTCTTATGCGCTCTAGTGTTTTGAAAAGAGCAGGATTATTAGACTCTTCTCTCTTTTTAGTTCATGAATTCGTTGAATGGTGTCTTAAAACAAAAAAAATAGGATATAAATGTCTCTATGTGCCTAAATCAGTAATTTGGCATAAAGTAGAAGCTACTCTAAAAAGAAATAAGGAAGGGAAGGAAATCTCTACTTACTACAACATAAGAAATTGGTTATTAGTTATTAAAAAAAACAATAATTTCTTATATTTTCTAGTAGTATTATTTTTACAATCAACTTTATTCGCAGGAATAAGATTTTTGAGATATATAAAAAACAAACAGCCAAAACTTATAAAAATCTATTATATTGCTATATGGCATGCATTAATAAACAAAACTCCTATGAAATTATATCCTTATTGATTCAATCTCCAAAAGTTAAAAGTCCATCATATCTATCTCTTACAATGGCAAAATTAATTATTTCTTTTCTAACCTTTTTGTTTTTGGAGTTTAGATGATAAAAAAGAGTTCTCTCAAGACTACACCTATATTTATCTTTAAACCTTTTATAAAACTTTTTTGGGAATAATAAAAAGAACCATAAAAGTTGTCTGGAGGGTTTAGATTTCTCTTTATTTAAATCTTTAAGTAAAAAAATGAAGAAATTACTATAATATTTTTCAAATAAGAAATATATCTTTTGGAAGAACTTTGGATTAAATCTAACTTCTAATTCCACTGCCTTCTGGAAATTTTCATAAAGAGAGCAATAAGATCTAAATGTTTCTAAGTTTTTTGTTATACAAAACATATCGTTCATTGTATCTGTAATATCTGATTTCTCAGCGCTAGGAACAACTACCTCATTTTTATTTAAGTTAAAATTTTCTGGTTTAATATTATCAAAAGGAAGAAAATCAAATCTTACGCGAATAAGATATTTGTAGGATATGCTCTCTTCTTTCATATGACTTTCTAAAAGATTAAATGCCCCTTTTATCTTAAAAAGTTGCTGATAGATATTCCTAAAGTTAAATTTAAATGATTCTATAAATATGTACTTTCTATAATTTAGCTTTTTTAGAGATTGGATCTCTTCTTTAATTATTTTGTCAACATTAGATGACTTAATTTTAGCTGTTTTTGTAGGTTTTAACATCTTTACCTTCTTAAAATTCGTATCATCTTCAGCGTAACAGAAAACATCATAACTTCCAAGATTGTCCAATAGGTATTTTTTAATATATGGGTAACATAGCTCTAGATTCTTTACTTGACCTGAAAAGCACACTGCTGCATTTTTTGTCCTCATTTTATTTTTCCCCATTCGAAAGATACTTATCTCCTTTAACAGAAGGTATTTTTACAATTACATTGGTTACGTCTGTCAATGCCTTAAAATCTGTTGCTTCCCCAGGTTCCATTACGATTATATCTCCTTTTTTATACTCCACGCCATTCATAAGGACCCTTCCATCTGAGATTAAAGTAATTTCTGTTGCTATTTTGTGAAAATGCTTCTCTTCATAATCACCTTCTTTGTATTCTTTATGTGCAACCTCACAACAAGATATACTGAATGCAGAGGGAGAAAAATCACCCACAAACCAACCCTTGATCATATCTTTCTGACTATATTTTTTCATATGGATTGAAGTACCATAATCTTTATAAAATTTCCCAAAGGAAGATTAATATGAATATCCTCATCCCCATGGCTGGCAGAGGTAGCAGATTTTTATTAGAATCTGGAAAGAATCCAGAGTATACGAGACCTAAACCGCTAATTAATATTGCTGGAAAAACAATGGTTGAATGGGCATTGGCTTCATTGCCCTTAACAGAGCAAGATCAACTTATCTTCTTAGTTTTAAGGGAACATATGAATACTTCCCACATAGATGAAGAATTGAGAAAAATTTTTGGGAGCTCTATTAAGATAATTATTGTGGATACTATCACAGAAGGTGCTGCCTGCACAGCTCTTCTAGCTAAAGAACATATTAATAATGACACCCCCCTACTAATCACGGATTCGGACCATTACATAG
>CAZJVQ010000022.1:0-7253 GCA_964549605.1 Candidatus Woesearchaeota archaeon
TCTGTAAATATCCTGGCAATTTCACTTCTTCTGAAAAATAATTTTTTATTCTCATTTTAATCTTCAAGTCTAACGTATTTATTATCAAGAAATTCTTCTGCATTTTTTTCTTGTACAGACTCAGGTATGCTTAGATAGGATCCTCCATTTCTTTCGCCATTAAAAATTTCATTTCTTAAACGATGATTTTCTTGAGAATGAGCGTCTTGAGATTTTGCGTTATATTTTATCACCATTTTTTGATTATGTGCCCCCCTTTTTAGAGGGGCAAGAGGTTTGAATGATTGGGAACCCTCTTCGTTAAAAGAGGGCGAGGGTTTTTTTTGAATGTTTAAATATGAACCTTCTTTTTTCAAAGAAGGTGGAGGTTTTTTGAATGTATAATAATTAGAAATTCACTTTATAAAGGAGTTATGAAAACTTAGCCCAGATTGAAAATTCACAAGCTTTTTAAATGAAAAACAGGTTTTTTTAGCATGAAGATTGTCTTCACACCTGATTGGTTTCTAAATTTTGATGTCCTAATAGAGTCATTTGGATTTATGATTCTTGGTTTGTTATTTTTATTTGCAATTCAGGCCTACACAATTAGTAAGAAAAAAAGTGTTCTCTATTTGGGATTCGGTTTTCTTTTAATTGCTCTTGGAGAACTTACAACAGTTTTTACGAAATTAATTTTGTATTATGATTCTTCCGTAACTTCTGGAATTGGCCAAGCAATAGTTACTCAAGGAATTGTAAGTTCAATTGATATTTTCTATTACGCAGGTTTTTTCCTCCACAGGTTATTCATTCTTTTGGGACTGTACTTAATTTACAAATTACCAGATGTGAGAAAAAAATCAGATCCTGCAGATTTCGCGCTCACTCTTTATTTCATATTGATGACAGTAATTCTTAGTAATTCAGTATATTACTTATACCATTTGACAGCATTCATATTACTTGCTTTAATTGTAAGGGATTATGTTAGAATCTATATTGGAAAGAAATCTAAGAATACCTCCTTCCTAATCTCTGCCTTTAGTTTGTTGGCGATAAGTCAGATCCTATTCATATTCTCATCTGTAGACATTCTTTACGTCTTAGCACAAACTTTACAAACAGTTAGTTACGTAATTTTATTAACCTTCATAGTAAAAATAACCAAAAATGGAAAGAAAGCGAAACCGAATGGAAATAATGCATGATATGCTGAAAATAATTCAAGAGAGAAAAGGAAAACTCAAGAAGACTCATCTTATGTATAAAGCGAATCTTTCTCATAATCAGATGAAAATTTATTTGAGTGAATTAACTGAAAGTGCCCTTATTGAAGGGGGATCTATTTTGAAAATTACTGAAAAGGGATCTGATTTCTTTTTGAAATATAGGCAAATGAAAGAATTCGAGAAAACTTTCGGATTATAAATTTTTAGGCGAGCCGTAGATAATTGTTTTATGATCTGTGAATTGAAGTGTTACTCCAAAGAGGGGTAATTTGTCGATGCCATCCAATTTGGGCTGTATAGAAAGATTAGGGTACAACACCACCCCATATTTTATTCTTGAAGATGAAAAATCCTTATTTAGCCTATGTTCTTCCACCATCTTGATCACTTCTTCTTTATCTTTTTCAGATTTGATAAACCAATGTTCTCCCTTGCTTATATGGGCAAATAATTGAACCGCGAACCCATCAACGCACAATCCATAATATGAACCATGGACCCTCATATTTTTAGATTTGTTTCCTTTTAAAAGAATAGTAAATCTTTCCCAATCATCTGGAGAAACGTGTCCACAACTGGGAGTGTTTGAAATAAATTGGTTTTCTAAGGGGATATTCTCTTTAAAGAAAAGATCTCCTCCTTCTTCTCTAATTAAAACGGGGAATCTAGACCGATCTAGTATCTTCTTTAAATGTAGAAGATAATCTGGATATTCTTTTTTTACTTCGCCCTTCCATTTAAAAGCTTTCCCATCAAATTCTGGATGAACAAAAAAATCTATTGTCATGAAATCCGAATTAGTTATTGATTTATAAAATTATCTAACTATAAATATAAAAAGTATCTCGCATTATTTTTTTTATGAAAAAATCCGTGAGACTTTACATTGATGGAACTGTTCAAGGAGTTTTTTTTAGAGTTTTTATTAAAGAAAATGCTGAAAGATATAATCTAAAAGGATTTACAAGAAATCTGGATAATGGAAAAATCGAAGTATTCATTGAAGGAGATTCTGGCGATGTTGAAAAAATGATTGAATTATGTAAAAAAGGTCCCAAACATTCTCAAATAAAAAAAGTTGAGATGAAACCTGAGCCATTTCAGGGCTTCAAAAACTTCAAAGTACTACATATATAATGAAAATAGAAGACTTTCTGGGAGATTCTAAAACGATTTCGGAAGGATTAAAACAATTCGGAAGAGATGCCCTATATTTTGATAAAAATTATGATAATTTAAGAATAAGCTTTCCTGACGAGTGGGTTGCAATTTATAATCAAGAAATTATTGCGCATAGTAAAAATTATTCAGAGTTAAATAAAAAATCCAGGAAATACTTACATAAATATGGCCCATTCAAAAGAGCCAACTTGGATATTAGTTGCTTGATTAACACTCTTTTTTTTACCACAATAATCTATTTATAGGCATTTTAATTTGCGAAAATCATGGTTAGTCACAAGATTGCTCCAGTTCCGCTTGAAGATATGATTTGGAAAGCAGATCCTAATGAATTTGATTTTGAGACGACTGCGGAAGTGGAATTGCCTAAAGATCCCTTAGATGTTGTAAAGGGGCAGCCTTATGCAAAAAAACTTCTTATGAGAGCAATAGAATCTCATGAACATGCTATTATGTTTGGACCTCCAGGATGTGGAAAAAGTATTTTGGCAACTGCTATGGCAGAAAAATATTCTAAAGAAATTGTTGGAAAACAATTGTTTGATCAAGTCGCAGTACATAACTTTGGAAAACCAAATTCTCCAAAGATTCTTTCATTTCCAACGCCAAACGGCTCCAACTTTGTTAAAGATTTAGAATATTTCATTAGAAATTTCGCAGACGCGGCAGAAAAAGACTGGTCAATAAAAAATGAGATCTCGAATACTAGAATATCTTATTCCTTAAAAGTTAATGATGAGGATATGAAAAAAATTTCTCAAGGAAAGAAAGAACTTCCAGTAAAAACTGAAGCTACTTTAGGAGATTTGATGAGAATGGCAACTAAAGATACTAGATTTTCTGAAGTGGAAGATTCTGAAAGAGAGTTTAATGCCAGTCCAGAAGAATTATTTTCAGTACCTATTCTTTGGCGTAATCAAAAAGAAAGGGGGGCTTTTTTCAACATGCTTTCTGGAGGTAAATTGGATGACTATATCCCTACAAAACATTCCTTAGAAGAAAGATTTCCCTGGTATGATCTAGAATTATTGCCTGAAGAAGATGGTAAAAGTAAATATGCCTCTAGGATGTCTAAAGAAACTAATGGGATTCTTACAAAATATGGGGAACATAGTAAAGCAGGGAAATTTATTAGGGAAGTTAGAAAGAGGATATTGAAAAACCCGGAAATCTTTAGAGATGGTACTTTGCAAGCATCAACTCCAGAACGTAATCAAGATAGGAAATCTAGAACTGAGAAAGAACAAGAAAAATTTCTTGCTAATTTATTAGTTGATAATTCTGAAACTAAAGGGCTACCTGTTATTAAAGATCCGCATCCAACCCTTCAAAGTCTCCTGGGAGAGGCAGGACATGACGCACTTAATTCTACTTCACAGCAAGAGAGATTAATTGCAGGGAATCTTCATTTGGCCAATGGGGGATTCTTAATTACTGATGAATTGAAAAATTTATTATCAAAAGAAGAGACTCGGGATCAATTATTAACTGTTTTAAATGACGGGGAAGGAGTTATTAGTGGAGGTCATGGATATAGTAGCGGAACTTCTGCAGGAATTAGATCTGAGCCAATACCTGCTGGAGGTGTTTTGATGGGTGGTGCAAATGAAGACATTCTTAAAATTTTCAAAGAATATCCAAAAATAGCAGATCGATTTCCTGTAAAAATAACCATGGATTCGGACATGGACAATACAGAAGAGAATAGAAAAGGATATGCGGAATTTGTAAGATATACTATAGATGCCCATAACAACGATCCAGAAACATTAGTTGAGATTCCTCATTTCAGTCCAGAAGCAGTAGCTGCAATTATCGAAAAAGGCGTTAGACTTTCAGATAAAGGTAAAGGTAAATTAACGAACATATTTAGGCCATTAAAAAAGCTTGTCAAAGATTCTGCATTCGTAGCTCTTGAACAAGGCCATAATATTGTTGGAAGAGAACATGTCCTTGAATCTTTGGAAGAAATTAGAAATAGTAATTCATCTCTTGAAAACAGAATATTGGAAAAATTTGAAAATGGGTCAACAAATTTGCAAGTTGAGGGATATAAGGTTGGGGAAGTAAATGGATTGGTTATTCTAAAAGACCCCCTTGGATCCTCAATGATTGGATTTCCTCAAAAAATTGAAACTTCATTGACTAGAAGTGAGAAATTTAGAGTTAAATCAATTGATCAAACGTCTGGACTATCTGGAAAAACTATGAAAAAGGCAAATCAAGTTAGTGAGTCATTCTTAAAACAGAGATTTGTAAACCAAAAAATAAACGGATTCGGTTTAGATTTTAATTTTTCGCAAGCATATAGTGGTATAGATGGAGATAGTGCAAGCATTTCTACGACTTTGGCTCTTCTCTCAAGATTTTCAGAAATCCCTGCTAATCAAAGTTATGCTGTAACAGGATCTATGGATTTTAAAGGAGTTGCTCAAGTCATAGGGGGGGTTAATGAAAAAATAGAGGGATTTTATAGAGTTTGTAAACAAAAAGGTTTCAAAGATAATTCTGAATATGGGGTGGTAATTCCTCGATCTAATGTTCGAGACTTGATGCTTCCTGAAGAAATTGCAAAAAATGAGCAATTTAAAATTTATCCAGTTTCACACTTGGAAGAAGCCGTAGAAATTGTTCTTGATAGGAACATGGCAGATATAGAAAATGGAATAAAAAAGACCATTGAAAATTATTCTGTGAAAAAATAGAAAATATAAAAACTATTTCTTACAAGTATATTTATGATTTACACGAATTCTGATGGGGGTTCTAGAGGGAATCCGGGACCTGGAGCAATAGGAGTTATTGTTCGGAATGATGGAAATATTATTGAAAAATATGCCGAGAAAATTGGGGAAGCTACGAATAATATTGCAGAATACAAGGCATTGATTAAAGCTCTTGAATTGGCTTCAAAGCATACTGATGAATTAACTTGTTTTTTGGATTCTGAATTGATTGTTAAACAACTTATGGGAGAATATAAAGTAAAAAATGAGAAACTTTTACCTTTATTTTTGAAAGTGCAAAAAGTTCAGGAGAATTTTAAAAAGATAAAATATATTCATGTTAGTAGATGGAATAAATTTCAGCAGATTGCGGATGGTTTATTAAATGCTGAACTTGACAAAAAGTAAAATGGAAAATAAGAAAGAAAAGTTTTTTTGGGCTGACCAGATTGCAGATCAGATAATTAAAGAAAGGCCAGGAAAAGAATTTGTTTGCGCTTCAGGAATTACTCCTTCTGGGAAAATTCATATTGGGAATTTTAGAGAAATAATTACTACTGATCTAGTTGTAAAAGCATTGGAAGACAAAGGGAAAAAAGTTAGATTCATTTATTCTTGGGATGATTTCGATCGATTTAGAAAAGTTCCAAAAGGAGTTGATAGTAGTTACGAGAAATATCTTGGAATGCCTTTAAGTGAGTTCCCTTCCCCTTTTGATAAGAAAAAAACTTATGCAGAATTTAATGAAAAAGAACTTGAAGACTCTTTGAAAAAAGTTGGAATCAAGCCAAAATTTATTTATCAAAATGTAATGAACAAAAAATACAAATATGCAGAATTAATCAAAGTTGCTCTTGAAAAAAGAAAAGAAATTATGGAAATTCTTGATAAGTATAGGAAGGAATCTTTGGCTGAAAATTGGATGCCTATCGCGATTTATTGTGGGAAATGTAAAAAAGATTCTACTAAAATTCTTAATGTTGAAGATTATGAAATTGAATATGAATGTTCTTGTGGAAATAAGGAAAAAATTGATTTTAGAAAAGAGGGATTTATTAGTATCAAGTGGAGAGTTGATTGGCCGTTGCGATGGAAGTACGAAAATGTAGTTTTTGAGCCTGGCGGAATTGACCACAGTGTTGAAGGAGGATCTTACACAACTGCAAAAGAAATTTCTAAAAAAATATTTGATTTCGATCCGCCAATTTATACTTTCTATGATTGGATAAAACCAAAAGGAGGAAAGGAATTTTCTAGTTCTGCTGGAAATGTTTTGACAATTGATGATGTTGAGGAAATTTATGAGGTTGGAGTTTTGAGATATCTTTTTGCAGGAACTAGACCAAATAAGGGATTTGAAATTAGTTTTGATAATGATGTAATAAAAATCTATGATGATTTTGACGAACTTGAGAGAAAATATTATTCTAAAGAAGGGGATCCTAAGGAAAAGAGAATGTATGAAATGTCTGTTCTTAAGTCAAGTAAAATAAAACCAAAAAGAACTAGTTTTAGACACATGGTAACTTTGGTTCAAACTGGTAAAACGAAAGGTTTGAATAAAGAAGATAAAATTCGAGCTGAAAAGGTTAAGAATTGGTTATATAAATATGGATCTGAAATGAGTTTTAAATTGCAAGAGAAAATAAATCTTGAATTAAGTGATAAACAAAAACAAGCATTAATTTCTCTGAAAGAGGTTTTATCTGATAAAAAAGTAAATGAAGATTCTTTGTTTGAAGAATTTTATAATATTGCAAAAGCTTCTGAGATGTCAACTAAGGAATTTTTTGAAACTGTTTATAGTGTGATTATTGGGAAAACGAAAGGGCCGCGATTGGCAAGTTTGATTCTTTCTATTGGAAAAGACAAAATTATTAAACTTCTTGAACAGATATAATATATGGCATTAGTTGTTAAAAGTGGTATAAAAAAAGTAATAAAAGAGTTGGATAAGGAAAATTCTATATCTAGTGTTGCTGAAGAAGTTGGGGCTGCTTTGGAAAGGAAAGTTGAGGACTTGTTGGTTGCAGGAATAAAAAGAGCCAAAGAGAATAAAAGAAGAACTTTGCAAGCTAGAGATTTGTAAAATTTAAATAGTTCTGGGAATTTATCATTTTATGGAAAAGCTTGA
>CAZJVQ010000022.1:7263-12556 GCA_964549605.1 Candidatus Woesearchaeota archaeon
ATTAAAAGTTCGTAAGGATTTGGAAGCTAAGGGAAGGATTGTAGACAAATGGAATAACAATATTGATTTAGAAAAAAATGAGTTAATTATTGCAAAACGGAAATACAATCCATTTTCAAAAGCATTGACAATTGGAACTGGTTTCCCGGATTTTATTTCGATTAAGCATATGATGGAGAGATTGTATAGTGTTGTGGGAGTTGAAGTTAAGATGAATGGAACACTTTCTAAAATAGAGAAAGAAAAATGTGCATGGTATTTGCAAAATAAGATTTTTTCTGAGATTTGGATTGCTAAACAGGGAACAAAACGTGGCGAAATAATGTATGATGACTTCTCTGAAAAATATGGGAATAAGTACAATAAAGCTTAAAATAAATATTCTTGTTGTTTTTTTATGAAATGGCAATTAATATTTTTGATATTTTTATTATTTCCAATCATTTCTGCTACATGTGAAGAAGGGCAAATTGATGTCAATTCTGCTCCGTTAGATGAGTTAGATATAATAACTGGAATTGGCCCTGCATATGCACAAAGAATTACTGATGCCAGACCATTTAATTCTGTTGATGACTTAATACATGTCAGCGGGATAGGTCCTGTAACTTTGGGAAATATCAAAAGTCAAGGTTTTGCTTGTGTCGATGGAACTAAAAAAGAAGCAAAGACTGAAGAGGAAACGGAGAATGAAGAAATCATTTATGAAGAAGTTGTAACTAAAGAAATTGTTGAAGAAGAAATTATTGAGGAAGTTGTAGAAGATGAAAATAAAGATCCTCTAGAATTAGAATCTGTTAGTCTAAATACAAAAGTTATAAAAACGGATGATTCAGAAGAATCTTATAACGTTTACGCGATATGGGGATTAGTGACTTTTTCGATTTTACTTGTCCTTTTATTTATGTTAAGCAAATTAAAGGAAGACAAAAATGAATTCAGTTGAAGAAAGCGATTGGGCATACCCTCAAGGGGCACAAGTACGCGTCGCCTAAAACGGAGAAATAAAGCAAAAATGGAAGAAACAAAAGGAATAAAGGCTATTTTGATTTTGGAAGTACTTGGTAAACCAGCGGAGCATTTAACCGAAACTCTTGGAGAATTAATAGGAAAAATGGATGCTGAGCCAAATGTTAGTGTGATCAGTAAAAAAATAAATGAGCCGGTTTTGATGAAAGATAGGACTGATTTCTATACAAATTTTGCAGAGATTGAAGTTGAAGTTGAAGAGATTGTGCAACTTGTTATGTTAATGTTCAAATATATGCCTGCGAACGTCGAAGTTATCTCTCCTGAATTAATCGTTCTTGAAAATAATGGCTGGAATGAAGTTCTTAATGAATTAATTAGAAAGTTGCATGGATATGAAGAAATTGCTAGAATAATTCAAATTGAAAAAACTGTTCTTGAAAACAAGCTTAGAGAAGTTCTTGGTAGTAAAAAAGCGGAACCTGTTGAAGATAAGGAGTGATTAGTCATAAGAACATTCATTATAAGGAGATATTTTTTTGAGTTTTCCGATTGAATTTTCCCATGGCAAAACGTATGCATGCATTGGTGCAGAAAAGCTGTCTTTTACGGAATCCTTTCCAACAATTGTTCCAACAAATTTCAAGCTGTTCTCCAGAAAAACTGGGCCCCCACTATCTCCATTAGATGTAGGAAGCGATAAAAGACGAATTTCCATTTTCCGCCCAAGAATTATTTTCCCTTTGAGATCATTATGAGTGATTATTCCCCTATAGACTTGTATGCCTTCTCCAAAAGTATTTCCCAGCTTTACAACTTTCTCCCCTGCTCTTAGCTCATTTTTCTTGGTTAAATCGACTGGATAAGTTTTTTTCTTGAAATTATCTGGAAGCCTTGTTATTACTAGATCCCAATCTGGTTCACTCAATATCATTAATTTTTCTAAGTTAACTTTTTTTTCATTATAGAATACTTCTTTGTTTGTTATTTTGTTTTCAACCCTTACGCTGCCATAAGAAGTTCTATAAAAATGCTTATCTTTGAAAATTGTATGACGAGCCGTGATCAAAACATCCCCCTTGCAAGTTTTATAGACAAACCCAGTTCCGACAACTTCTAGATTTCCCCTAACATTTGAAGCTTTTATCCACTTATTGATCCAATATAAATTTTGGGAAATTAAATTTGAAACTGTTTTTTTGGTTTCTGTTCCGTCATACATTCTCCATATGTCTTTTCGAATACTTTTTTCTATTTGATTTGAAAGATTCTTTTTTGTTATAAGTTCTCTTTTCTCTTTGGCTCTCATCCTTATTTCTACAACATTGTTCATTAATTTTTGGAGGCTGTCTACTCTTTGTTTTTCGTAGTTTTGCATTTCTTCTTCAAAATTTAAATTATTTTCTAAAGTTGTATTTTTACTAGGGATAGAGCAACTTCCTATTGCTAAGAGGGATGTCCCAATAACTAAATTTTTTAGAAAACTCATTTTTATTTCTTTTGGGTAGCTAATTTCAATATGTTAAAAACATTCCCAACTTTTCTGTATTTTTTTAGATAAAACCAAATCAAATAACCTACAATTAAAATGATCATTACCCAGCCTACAATTTTTCCTGCTGAACTTCTTTTGACTTCTTCTTTGCAAGTTCCAATACAGCAATTTCCATCGCTTGCTGTTTCTGGATCTCCTTCACAAGTTTGGCCTTCAGCACAAAGGGTTCCGCTTAGTTCAGAACAAGTTGAAACTTTCCCTTCTTTACTTGGAACGAAACCAGGTAAAAAGTTTAAGGTTACTGCAATGTTAGAAAATAAATCTCCGGATGTGGCTTTTATCTGGCCTTCTACTATTTTCTCTTCATCATCTGACGTGAATATTAATTCTATTTTTTTGCTAGAATTCTTTTCTAAATCAAAAGTTTCGTTTGGCAAAATATTTGTATGTGGTTTTAAATCACCTGAAAAAGAAAGCGAAATGTTTTCTATTGTTGTTTCTCCGTTGTTGAATAAATAAATTGTTCTTGTTATGTCGGAATTTGTTGAAAAGGATAAATTCAAACTAGAAAGTTCAAAATCTAATCCTGAACTAGAAATTGTTTCTTCAATTGAACTTTCGTCAGAAATGAAAACTGTAATTTTGTAAGTTGTATTTTCCGTATTTAATTCCAAACTGTTTAATCCTTTCTTGAAATCTGAAATTTTAAAATCAATTGATTTTTTTTCTCCTGACTTTAGAATTATTGGCTTTAAGGTTTCTCCATTTGATCCTCCGAACAAAGATTCTAAGAAACCTTTAGATACTTGAGATTCATTTAATACTTTAGAGAAAACAACGATTCCTTCATTGTTTATATTTTGTAGTTCTATTGAAAAATCTTCTTTTGTTGAAATAAATCCTGGCTCTATTAAAAAATCCGCAGAGTTTTCAGTTATTATGAAAGGCACTATTTTGTCTTCTTCAATAATTTCATTCACTCTATAATATCTTAAGTTTTCCATTGTTAATGAATAGTTCCCAGATTGTTTTCCAAATAATTGCGCATAGATGTAGAAATCACCATCAATTTTTTGTACGAAAGGAATCATTGGAAGTTTTACATGTTCTCTCTTGAAAATTAAATTTTCTTTAGAAATTGTTTCGAAAAAATTTCCAGAAACTTTTGCAATGAAAGTTTCTCCTTGACTGAATTCTGATTTTACATCTACCTCAATTGCAGAAACTATTGGAAGTAATAACAGAATAAAAATAATTGCAAATTTAAACCTCATAAAGTATTTAGAAAAAACTAGTTAATAAAGTTTATTTTCCCATATCTTTCAGTTTCTTTAGAACACTGTCCAATTCTTTTCTTGGAGGTCTTGCTGGAGCCCTTCTAATCCCAGGTCTTGGGCCAGGTCTAGCTCCCGGTGCTCTTGAAGATGGAGCTTTTATTGGAGCAGGCATTACTCTTCTGGGTAATGGTCTTCTTCTAAATGCATGTGATGGTGGTCCTGGAGGTCTTCTTCCACCTGGTCCTGGGCCTCTTGGTTTAAATCCGCCTTTTTTAGGTAGGAATCTATTTTTTAAATTAAACCAGATCCTTCTTAATTTTTCTCTGTAAAGAATTCCTACAACAACCAACGTAATTAAAATTAATAAGAATATTATCCAGAAAACGCTAAAGCCTCCCCCTGTTTTTTCAGCACAGCAAGTATCTGAAACAAAATCGCAAGTCTCGAAAGATTCTTGTTCATCGTCGAAACAACCTGAAACTCTACAATATCCTCCTGAAGCTTCACAAGCAGATTCTTCATTTGATGGCACTTTACAAGATCCTCCAACACAACAGACTTGCCCCACTCCAAGCCCTGAAGCTTCTGGTTCAATTCCTCCAACACAGTTTTCATTAGAATTGCAAACTTCTCCTGATTGGGCTTCGCAGCTTTCTGCTACTTTATCTTCGCTACAACAAACAAAAGTTCCTGAACAACTTTGTCCACTAATTACTTCTCCTCCAACTTCGCTACAACTTATACTTGATAAGCAAGAATTTCCCGAAGTTTCACAGTCAACTCCTCCCCCGTCAACTACTGAAGCTCTAGATTCTTTTGCGAATAGAATAGCTGCAGTGTTTCTTAAGTTTCCATTGTTCCAACAACCATCAGCATCTTGAGCTTCGTCAAAAAGCCAAGTTATTGCGTCTTCTTTTTGTGGCGGCTCATCGTATTGTAGGGCATACAAAGCAATTGCAGTATCATAGAATTTATCATTTGACCCCTCTTTGGCCCACCATTTATTACTTACTTGTCTTTCTAGCAATTCAGTCATAAAATCATCTGTTAAAAGATATAAGAAAGCTTCAGGAAGTAATTTTTTATTTGCATCTTCTTCTTCTAGGGTTATTAAATAAGGTAAATAAGAAGAGACATCATAACCTAAAGAATCCAGTACTAAACTTGCCCATAAGCTCCCTTCATAATTACAACTAGTTCCTTGTTTAAAGCAAGAAGAATTAACTTGTTCCGAAGTTGTTGCGTCTAAATCTGCGCTATGTGTATTTTCTGAAACAAAAATTGTAGCAGAGTTTTCTTTTTGGTAAATTAATGAAGTTAAGAAAGATTGGTCACAAGTTACTTCAAAAATATCATCGTAACATGCAGAGTTAATTTCAAACCAATAATTTCCTGTAGATAAGCTTAGACAAGTTCCTGCATTTGAACTTATTCTTTTATCCTCGCCTAATGAGAAATCGTAATTTTTATTATTATAAGAAACTGTACAATCAGTAACTTCTGTACTTTCTACTTGTAGGAACCAATCCATTTTTGCAGGAGTTCCTTCTTG
>CAZJVQ010000023.1:0-12087 GCA_964549605.1 Candidatus Woesearchaeota archaeon
AAAAAACCTATTATCTAAGAATTTGAGAAATTATTTTGCTTTAGCAGTCTCTTTTTTTATCTTTTCTTCGTTTGCTTTTTCTTGTTTTTTTATTTGCCCTAAAAGTCCAGCCACTTGATTTCTTATTTTTTTACTAGGCAAACTATTTCCAAGAATTTTTTTGTTGTCTTCGAAGTGTTCTGTGAATGCTAAATCTCTTTTTAAGAGTGCTGCAGCAGTTCTTCGTATTGGCTTCAATTTTATTTTTCCCATGTAGAATATAAAAAATCTGACTTTTTAAGGGTTTTTATTCTACTTTTCCAATTGTTTTGATGTTTTGAAGGGCATCAATTAAATTAGATATTTTTTTTGGAAGTTCTCCTAAAGAAAGAATTGAGTATTTCAAATCAAATTCTTCCGCGGTTTTTGCTGCTTTGAGAATTTCTTTTTCCCCTATTTTTTTCTTGTTGTATGCTACAAGTAATTGTTCTTCTCCATGGATCCTTACTTTTAAGATTAGTTCTTCTTTCTTCAAACCTTCAATTCCTGTAATTTCAACTGAAGATTTCGATAGGAATTCTTTTACTTTTTCCAAGAATTTTTCATTTGGTTTTGCTCTTTTTACTGGCGCTTTCCTTTTTGTTATTTTTTTTGGTTTTTCTTCTTCGAAAATATCAAGTTCCTTTTTTTCAGGTTTTTCTGATTCTTTTATTTCTTCATTATCTATTTTGGAGATTTCTTCAATCATTCTTTTTTCTTCGAGCTCATTTGCTTCTTCTATCGTCATTTCTGGAGTTTCTTCAGTTTCAATTGGAGAATCTTCTTCAACTTCTATCACAGAATTATTTAACTCAGATTCTTCTACTGTAAAATATCTCCACCAAGTTTCCCCATTTGATATGAATGGAATTGCAAAATCTTTTATTTCTTTTATTGCGACCCTTATTGCAGGTTCAAGTTCTACTTCTTTTAGAAATTTCTTTTCTTTTAATAATAGAAAAGATTCTTTTTCTTTGCTTTTCAAATATTCTGCATAATTTTCAAGCGCTGGTTCTTGTCCTTGAAGATAATATATTGGAGAGCTTCCAACTCTCATGTGACTTGTTTTTACTTCGTTTTCATTAAACAATTCAGATAAGAAAGCAGAAGCAAACAAGATGCTTAGACCAACTTCTTTTGCAATATGTACTGGCAGACTTGGACCTTTTTCTTTTAATGTCATCACCATTTTGTCTTTTATTTGAAGAGTGTCTTGAACCGGCATAATTTGATTAAAATAAGGGAGATTATAAATTTATTTATGGTTTAATCCACTTAATTTCATAATATGTTACGTCCCCTTCACCGTCGACAATTGCAATTAATAAATTCTTTTTTGTGGAATGTGCCACACGGTTTTTTGCAGAAAATTCGTGCCAGGTTAATTTTTTGGATTCGTAATCTGTGAATACAATCCATTTAGCATGCTTTTCACCAACTTTAGATCCTTTTTCATAAACTCTGAATTCTGCTCCGAATTTTAGCGCAGTTTTTACAACATATCCTTTGCTTCTCAAATCTTTGAAGACCGGATATTTAATTTGAATTTTTTTATCAAATCTTTGAAATTTTTTTAAAAGTTCTTTTTCTGGAATTTTTTTATTTTTTGAAAGAATTTCCATTTTCCCTTTTTCCACTAAGTATAACGCTTCAGACAAAGAGTATTTCACTGTGTCATCTTTTCTTTCTCCAAATCTACTTTTGCTGTAAAGTGAGAATGCTTCTGAAGAATTGCTTGAAATTATCTCTCCAATAATATTTGCTTGAATTTTCATGTTTAAAATAAGGAAAAGTAATATTTAAAAGTTGCTGAGTAATTTTGTTTATATGGAATTTAATTTTAGTAAGATTGAGAAAAAATGGCAGAAGCGTTGGGAAGATAAAGGAATATTTAAAGCGAAAGAATCTAAGAAAGAAAAATTTTATTGTTTAGAGATGTATCCTTATCCTTCTGGAACTGGTTTGCATATGGGTCATGCGTTTAATTACACTATTGGAGATGTTTATGCTAGGTTTAAGAGAATGCAAGGATTTAATGTTCTTCATCCAATGGGATATGATTCTTTTGGGTTGCCAGCGGAAAATGCGGCGATTAAGGCTAAATCTCATCCAAAAAAATTTACAGATGATGCAATTAAGAATTTTATTAGACAACAAAAAGCACTTGGATTAAGTTATGATTGGGATAGAAAATTGCAAAGCCATGATCCAGAATTTTATAAATGGAATCAATGGATTTTTCTAAAATTATATGAAAATGGGTTAGTTTACAAGAAAAAATCTTCTGTTAATTTTTGTTCGAAATGTAATACTGTTTTGGCTAATGAGCAAGTACATAATGGAAATTGCTGGAGGCATGAAGATACTGAAGTTGAAATAAAACAATTGGAGCAGTGGTTCATTAAAATTACAGATTATGCTGAAGAACTTTTGGAAGATATTGAAACTTTAGATTGGCCAGAAAGAGTAAAATCTATGCAGAGAAATTGGATTGGAAAGAGCGAAGGTTCTGAAGTTCAATTCGAGATTGGGGGAAAACCTTGGAAAGTTTTTACTACAAGGCCAGATACTCTTTATGGAGTTACTTTTATGGTTGTTAGTGCTCAACATTCTGAGCTGATGGATCTTGTTAGTGATGAACAGAAAAAAGAAGTTGAAACTTTTTTGAAAAAAATTAGAACTACTAAACAAGAAGATATTGATAAGTTGGAAAAGGAAGGTGTTTTTTCAGGAAGTTATGCAATTCATCCTTTGACTAAGGAGAAGGTTCCTGTTTGGATAGGAAATTTTGTTTTGGCGGAATATGGTAGTGGGATGGTCATGGGGGTTCCTGCACATGATAAAAGAGATTTTGATTTTGCAAAAAAATATAACCTTCCAGTTAAACAAGTGATAAGAAAAAAAAATTTTCCTGTAAGAAGTTATTTGATGGGCGCTTCAAAGATAAAAGATTTCGATTTAATGAATCTTGGAATAAAAATTATTGAGAAAACTAAGAGTGGGGATTTGAAAATAGAAATTCCTGTGGTGAAATTGAAAGGCTATGAAAAATTAATTGAGGATAAAATGGATAATGGCTTCTGGAATGAATATCTTGGTGAAGAAATTGTATTTATCTTTAAATTTAATGATGGAAAAACGAAAAGACTTGTTTTGAATGAGGGAACCCATGAAGAAATAGATAAACTAGCTTCTGAATTTATGAAAGAAGAGAATTGGAATAAATCTTGTGTTTGGAAATGGCTTGCGGAAAATAGTTTTTATACCGATTCAGTAGTTCATGCCGATGTTGGAATTTTGATTAATTCTGATAAATTTAATGGTTTGAATTCAAGAGAAGCAAAAGAACATATTATCAAATTTTTAGAAAGTAAGAAATTAGGTAAGAAAACAATCCAATACAAATTGAGGGATTGGCTTGTTTCTAGGCAAAGATATTGGGGAACTCCAATTCCAATGTTATATGATGAAGAAGGAAATATTTCTCCAGTAAATGAAAAAGAATTGCCCGTTAAACTTCCTGAGAAAGTTGAATTTGGAAAAGGAAATCCTCTTGAAACTTCTAAATCTTTTTTGAATGTTAAGCTAAATGGAAAAAGTTATCGAAGAGAAACAGACACTATGGATACTTTTTTTGATTCCAGCTGGTATTTTTTGAGATTTATTGATTCTAAAAATTCTAAGAAAATGTTTGATAAAAAGAAAGCAGATTACTGGATGCCTGTTGATTTTTATACTGGAGGGGTTGAACATGCTTGTATGCATTTGATTTATGCTAGGTTTTTTACAAAAGTTTTGAGAGATTGGGGATTTATTGATAAAAATATTAACGAACCTTTCAAGAGACTTTTCAATCAAGGAATGGTTCATGGTGAAGATGGTTTTGTTATGTCAAAATCTAGAGGAAATGTAATTGATCCTTTGGATGTTGCTAAGAAATATAGTGCAGATTCTTTGAGATTATTTTCGGTTTCTGTGGCGTCTCCTGATAGTGATTTCACTTGGAATCCTATTGGTTTAGAAAGAATGCATAAATTTTTGATAAAATCTTTTGATTATTTTTCAAAAGTTAAAATTGGAAAATCTGACGAAAGAATTGAAAGTAAGATTCACAAAACAATAAAAGAAATTACAGAAGATATCGAAAATTTAAAATACAATCTTGCAATTATAAAACTTCGAGGATTATTTGATTATTTGAATGGAAAGAATTTAAGTAAACAAAATATTGAATTTTGTATTAAACTTCTTTCTCCGTTTTGTCCACATGTTGCAGAAGAGTTGTGGGAAAAAATTGGGGGCAAAGGATTTGTTTCTTCAGCAGATTGGCCAAAGTTTAACGAAAAGAAAATTAATGAGAAATTTGAAAAAGAAGAGGAATTATTTGAAAAACTGATTAGTGATATCAATCATGTTTCTGGCTTGATTCAAGAAAAAGAAGATAAAAGAGTAAAGAAGGTTTTTGTTTATGTTTTACCTAATGAAAAAGAAAACTATAGTAATAATTTAGAAATTATTCAAAAGAGAACTAATCTTATTGTTGAGATTTTCTCTGTTAGTGATAAAAATAAGCATGATCCTGAAAGCAAATCTAAGAAAGTAAAGCCCAATCGCCCAGCCATTTTTTTGGAATAGGCGATTAGTCATTACTTCGCCCAAGCTTGGTCCAAAGTAAAGCCCGGAAGGCCCGGAATTTATTTGGAGTAAGGTTTTTATAATTATTTTTACTACTTGATTTATGAGGTTGAGATATCATTTAATATTTATTGCAATATTTTTGGGATTAGTTCTTTTTACTTGGAATATGTATTCATCTGGATTGTCTTTAAAGAATATTTTTGGAGAAAAAACTTGTGGGGATGGTACTGTTTATGATAGATGTTCTCCTAGAATGCCTTATTATTGTTCAGATGGGTTGCTTTTTGAAAGAGCGGATCTTTGTGGTTGTCCAGAAGGATTTAATCAGACAGGAGATTTATGTTTTTCAGAATATCAAACTGAACCTAGAGAAATTAATTTGGAATATACTATTAGGGGAGAAGATAAATACTTGAAATATACTTTGTATGGGGGAGTTGTAGATTATCTTTCTGATTTTCCTAAGTCAATTGTTTCTGAAAATGGACATGAACTTTTAAGAGTTGATTTTAAACTTAAGGCGATTGAAGAACCTGAACAGAAGAAACTCCTTGATTCCTTAGTTGTAGATATTCAAAACATGATTAACGATGATGAAGAACAAATTAGAATTGCAACTAGTGTAGTTCAAAATTTGGAATGGGGTTGGTCAAATAAAACTTTTAATTTTGGAGGATTCAAATTAAATTATTCAAGATACCCTTATGAGGTTCTTAATGAGGCTCAAGGACTTTGTGGGGAGAAATCAGAATTATTAGCTTTTTTATTGAAAGAAATGGGTTATGGGGTTGCTATTTTCTATAATCAAGTTGAAAACCATGAAACTGTTGGAATCAAATGTCCCGAAGAAGAAAGTTGGAAAGGAACAGGATATTGCTTCATAGAGACTTCTGGTCCTGCGATAATGACTGATTCTTCTATTGAATATGTTGGGGGTTTGACAATTAATTCTGAACCGGAGGTATTAGTAATTTCCACAGGTAAGTCTTTGGATGGGGATTTTTATGAGTATAAAGATGCAGAATCTATGATGAAGATAAGAGAGAGTCTCAGAACTAATGGGATTAATCGTTATGAACAATATAAGCTTAGAAAACTTAATGAGAAATATGGCTTGCCGGACGTTTATAATTTAGCTTGATTATTCTAGAACTGCTTTTATTCTTCTGATTCCTGCGGATGAAGATCCTTCTTTTTTGATTTTGAATTTTCCTAACTCATTTGTATTTTTAACATGAGGTCCTGTACAAACTTCTTTTGAAAAATCACCAATAGTATAGACTTTTACAACTGGAGGATATCTTTCTGTGAATGAAGCATGAGCACCGCTTTTGATTGCTTTTTCGTAAGGCATTTCTTCTAATGAAACCTTTAGTCCTTTTTTTATTTGTTCATTAACAATATCTTCAACTTTTTTCTTTTCTTCGTCAGTCATTTTTTGATCATGTTTGTAATCAAATCTTATTCTTTCTGGAGTAATATTGCTCCCTTTTTGTTCTACTTTATTTCCAAGGATTTTTTTTAGAGCTTCAAGAAGTAAGTGAGTTGCAGTATGATACTGAGTCGTTTTTTCAGAAGTATCTGCAAGTCCTGCTTTGAATTTTCCTTTTGTTGCGGTTCTTGAAAGTTCTTGATGTTTTTTTAATTCTTGTTCGAATCCTTTTTCGTCTACTTCAGTTCCAGTTTCAATAGCAACGTCTTTAATCATTTCAATTGGGAAGCCATAAGATTGATAGAGAAGAAAAGCTTCTTTTCCCGAAATTTTCTTATGAATACTTCTTTCCCGAGACATTTTTTTAATTTCTTTTAATCCCTTTTCAAGTCTCTCTAAAAATTTATTTTCTTCTTTTTCTAACTCTTCCAGAATTTTTTTCTTATTCTTTTTTAGTTCAGGATAGTCTTCATAAATTTTGAAAACAGGTTTCGCAACATCTACTAAGAAATTTTCTTTTCCCAATATTTTTCCATATCTTATTGCTCTTCTAATTAATCTTCTTAAAACATAACCTCTGTCAGTATTGCTTGGAACTACTTCATCAGAAATTATGAAGACTGCAGCTTTAATATGGTCTGCAATAATTCTCATAGCTCTTTTATTTTCATCGGAATCATATTTTTTTCCAGATAATTTTTCTATTGTTTGAATTATCGGTTTCCACATATCCGCTTCATAGTTGTCTTCCAATCCATTAAGTATTGCAACGGTTCTTTCTACACCCATTCCTGTATCAATATTTTTTTGTTTAGCTTCATTATAATTTCCCTCTTCATCTTTAACGTATTCCATTAAAACATCATTCCAAATTTCTACCCAGTTAGGATTAATATTTGTTGCTAAAGTAGAATCGTTTGGATCAAAGTTTGGTACTTTTTGAGAACTCTTCCAATAAAACATTTCAGTGTCTGGTCCGCATGGTCCTGTTTTTCCTGCAGGTCCCCACCAATTATCTTCTACTCCAAAAGGTTCTATTCTTTTTATTCCCAAAGATTCCCAAATTTCTTTAGATTCAAAATCTGCAGGGGCCATATTTTTCTCTCCAGCAAAAATTGTTATAGCTAATTTTTCTTTAGAAATTTTTAGGACTTTAGTTAAGAATTCAAAACTCATTTCAATTGCTTCTTTTTTCCAATAATCTCCTAAACTCCAATTTCCAAGCATTTCAAAAAAAGTATGATGTGTTGTGTCTCCGACTTCTTCTATGTCTGTTGTTCTGATGCATTTTTGCACATTAACTATTCTTTTTCCTAATGGATGTTTTTGTCCAAGTAGATAAGGAACAAGTGGCTGCATTCCTGCAGAAACAAATAGTGTTGTTGGATCGTTTTCTGGAACTAATGATGCAGAGGGTATAACTTTGTGGTCTTTTGATTCGAAAAATTTTAGATATTTCTCAATTAATTCTTTCCTATCCATTTTCTTGAGAAGAAGTTTACTTTTAAAAATTATCCGCTTATTGCGTTAAGTTTTCTTTGAATGTCTCTAAGTTGTGATTCTATTTCACTATCTGGTTCAGGTTCGTTTTTTACTTTTATTATTTTTTCTGGATGTCGAATTTCTTCGTTTTTGTCTATGTCGTGATGTAATATTTTTTCAACATTTATGTTAGGGAAACTTTCATCCAATTGTTTTATTTTATTAATTAACTCTCTTGTTTTTCTATGCAGCTTAGCTTTAAGTTTTAGTTCATCCATTCTTAGAGCATTGTATCTTTTGACAATTGCTAAGAGATTTACCAAAACTTTTTCAGAATAAAGAATTTCACGTTTTCCAGTTAGTGCTTCTTGATATTCGAATTTCAAATGAACTAAATTTTCACCTTTCATTAATATATTTTAGAAAAAATGTCTCGATCTATTTTTTCAAATTGACCTTTTAATTTTTGTATTTCTGTTCCCCAATCGTTCAATTCTTTTTCTTCCTCATTTTTTATTGTTTTTATGTCTCTTAATATTTTTTCAATTTCCATAACTTTATGTTTTGTGTCTTCGAATATCTTTAGTCCTTCTTCAAATTTATCGAGTCTTACAAAAACAGGTTCGTTTCTTTGGCTTCCCCTTAAATTAGTTGTACGGTGCATAATTGGTTCTTCTCTTACGAGAGATTTATGCATCGGCATCATTTTTTCAGTCATTGCTTCATCTGCATCAAAATCCTCATCATCATCCTCTTCTTCACCAGAAACGGCATCTTTAATCGCGTTTTGTGAAAATTTTTCTCCAAAAGAACTTGAAGGATAAGATGGTAGTTGAGGAATTGGCGAATCTAAACCGAGGTTAGGTTCTTTATTTAAACCAGGTAACTCAGGTAATTTTGGAAGTTCGGGGAGTTTAAGTCCTTCCGATTTCTTCTCTTTTTTATTAAACCACACCATTTTTTAAAATTATACTTTAATGTATATGAAATAACATATAGGTTTAAAAACTTTTATCTTTATAAGGAATTATCAAATTAAATTTTTTATATTCCAATGCTAATTCAAAAAGATGAAAAATTAAAAAGTTTTCTTAGAGACGTAGTTGTACTTATAGTTGGCAAGCAGGCCGAAACAATTGTGGACTTTCTTGATGGAAATAAATATTTGAACGAATTTTTAATTGCGAAAAAGCTTGAAATTACAATTAATCAAACAAGAAATATTTTATACAAGCTTTCTGATCAGGGAATTGTTTCTTCAACCAGAAAAAAAGATAAAAGAAAGGGATGGTACACTTATTTTTGGAAAATGGAAGTTATGAAAGCTTTAGAATTTTTGAAAGAGAATGTCCAGAAAAGAAATGATCAAATTAAAAATCAGATCGAGAGTAGAGAGTTGAAAAGATTTTATGTTTGTGAAAGGTGTAATATTGAATTTAATGAGGAAAATGCATTAGTTCATGAATTTACTTGTAGTGAATGTGGTGATATTTTTACTTTGAAAGATAATACTAAAGTTTTGAAAGAATTAAGAAAACACAAGGTCAGATTTTCAAATAATCTTTTGGAGATTGATGAAGAGTTAGAAAAAGAAAAAGATAAATTTGAAAAGAAGAAAACTAAGGAAATTCAAAAAGAAGAAAAAGAGAAAAAGCAAAAGAGAGATGAGAAGAGAGCGGCGTCTAAGAAATTGAGGGACGCGAAAAAAGCTCTTGAGTCTAAAGATAAGAAAAAAGTTGTTAAGAAGGTTGCTAAGAAAACTGTTTCTAAGAAAAAACCAACTAAAAAAATCGTTAAAAAACCTGTTAAGAAAGTTGCGAAGAAAATTGTTTCTAAGAAAAAACCAAAGGTATTAAAGAAAGCTAAACCAAAGAAAGTTACAAAAAAAAGGAAATAATATGCGGTTTACTTTGTCTAATAAAAAAACTAATTTATTAAGTTTAATGAGTGTTACTAATAAATTAATTTTTGCCAATATAATTTTGTATGTAATTTCATTGTTTGTTTTGCTAAGTCTTGGAGCGGAATCATTTACTAAAGTCTTCGCACTTACTCCCTCTTTAATTTTGTCTGGACAAGCCATTTGGACTTTTGCTACAAGCATGTTTTCACACGTCTTGTTTTTTCATATTTTTGCTAATATGTTTTCTCTATTTTTTATAGGAAATTTTCTTGAGAAAATAATTGGCTGGAAAAGATTTCTTTCAGTTTATCTAATTGCAGGACTAGTTGGGGGATTGTTTTTTGTTTTGTCTGGTTTGATTTTTAATAAACTTGGAATTTCGGGTATTGGAGCCAGTGGAGCAATTTTTGGTATTTTGGGAGTTTTAGCAGTATTAGTGCCATATTCTAAAATTTATTTGATCATTGGACCTTTAATACTAATTTTGGGAGAAGTTGTTTTAAGTCCATTTGTGCCTGCAAGTATTCTTCCTACTTTCAATCTTCTTGTAAATTTATTTTTGTTCTTTATGATTTTTGCAATTTTTTCTTTTAACTCTTCTATTAGGAGATTTGCTGTTCCTGTTGAATTACCTATGTGGTTATTGCCTGTTGTGGCCATAGTGCCTTTAGTGATTCTTGGATTTTTTGTTGATTTGCCAATTGGAAATAGCGCGCATATTGGGGGATTGTTTGTGGGTTTAATTTATGGTTTCTATTTGAGAAAGAAATTTCCAAATAAAGTAAAAAAGATTAGTAATCACTTCAAATGACATTCAAAAAAGAAATAGACTTTTTGAAAAAATATTATGGAATTTCTTGGGAATATCTGAAAGAATCTAGAAATTTTGTTTATTTTGTTACTGCTTTATTTTTCTTTTTCACGATTATTGGATTTTTTATTCCAGCTCCAGAATATGTTGCAAATCAAATTTCAATTTTTATTGATGAACTTTTGTCAAAGACAGATGGGCTGCAACAGGCAGGATTGATACAATTTATTTTCTTTAATAATTTGCAAAGTTCTATTGTGAGTTTACTTTTTGGATCTTTTTTGGGAATTTTTCCAGTTATAGCAATTATTATTAATGGATATCTTTTAGGATTTGTTTCAGAGATGAGTGTTAGAAACGATGGAATCTTTGTTTTATGGAAATTATTACCTCATGGAATTTTTGAACTTCCTGCAGTTTTTATTTCAACAGGTTTGGGATTGAAGTTAGGAACTTTTGTTTTTCATAAAAATAAATTTGAAACTTTTAAGAAATATCTTTGGAATTCTTTGATTGTTTTTTTATTTATTATACTTCCTTTTTTGATTTTGGCAGCAATCATCGAAGGTTCTTTGATTTTTTTGGCTTAAGAAATTGGATATCTTTAAATACTTAAAACTCTTTTAGTAAATATTCAAATTAAACAAAAAGGAGGTTTAAAATGGTTGACGATTGGAAAAAATGGGCGATTGTTGCTGGTGGTGTAGCTGCAGTGGTAAGTAACTGGTATACTGGAGTTCCATACTTAGCAGTTATTGGTGGAGCAGTTGCTGTTGTGGTAGCTTTACTTCCCGAATAGATTTAGAAATCCTTTTTTATTTTTTTTATTCTTTCTAAATTTTTAAATTATTTCTTAGAATTATTCTCTTAGATCATTAAGACCTAGTAAGATGAATAATAAACCGATCATAAACATTAGCCAGAAAATTCCTCCTTGAAGGAGAATCCATGCGGCGTGTAGGAAATTAATCCCTTTTCCAAATAACATCCAGTTATATGTTGAGGAAGACCATGCAACTAACATCATTCCAACTACAATCAGTAATCCTAATAAAAGTTCAACCCATTTATTCATATCTGAGGATACTAATTTCCTTTTAAAAAGATTTATGTGAAATTACATATATTTTGAGTTTCACTAGAATATTGCAAATAAAATTAAATACATATCTTTTTAAATTTATTTTGGGGAATTTTGTTATGGATAAAGTTAAACCAATAAAAATAAAGGAAAATATGAAAGTTTCAGAACTAGTCGGAGATATGTCTGGAATGGGTTTTGGTGCTGGTTCAATTGGAATAGCTTCGGGAATAATGAAAAAAATGTTTTCTGATGATTCTTGCAAAGTTTTTTTAGGTGTTGCTGGCGCGATGGTTCCTGCTGGAATGAAAGAAGTAATTTTAGATTTGTTAGATGAAACAGATGTTTTTGTAACTACTGGGGCGAATTTAACACATGATTTGGTTGAAGCTCTTGGAGAAAGTCATTACAAAATTGAAAGAAAATTTGATGATGTGAAATTACGTGAGGAAGGATTTGATAGAATGTATGATGTTGTTATGAATAATTCTGTTTATGAAAAATTGGAGGATTTCTTTGAGAAGAATTGGGATGAACTTAAAGATTGTAAAACTATTAAAGAATTTTTATGGATGGTTGGAAAGGTTTGTCCTGGACAAGGAATTCTTAAAAAATGTTTTGAGAAAAAAATTCCTGTGTTTTGTCCTGCATTGGCAGATTCAGGAATTGGTTTGATGATTTGGGGAAGAAAAGCTGCTGGAAAGAAAATTGAAATTGACGCA
>CAZJVQ010000024.1:0-11878 GCA_964549605.1 Candidatus Woesearchaeota archaeon
GTTCAATATAGTTGGAAAAGAATCAACAAATGCCGCAATTAAAGCAGGAATAATTTCTGAAGAAGACGTAAAAGAAATAGAAGGAATTCCATTCGCAATTATTCTAACATAAAATGAATTTAATAGAAATTTTAGGGGAATTGGAACTTTGGGGTGAAACTGGAACTGAAGGAATATCTTGGGCAATATATGAAACTGGAAAAAAAGGGTATGATGGACTTAACTTTATTGAACCTGGAGATAAACTAGAAGTTTATAATTCAAATGAGAAAATTTATTGGAAAGGGAAAATCCAAAGAGATTTCTCCACAAGATATCTTGATATACGGGGGATAAATGTTTATGTGGGGTGGACTCAAAAAGATTGTAATCCTGAATTTTGGGCAGATATGTTTAGGAGAGGTATGAACGCTAGATTGAAAAAATGTTCCAGAAGTGAGAAATTTGAAGCGATGAATGATGAAGAAGCTCCAATAGATTTAATCAATAAGTTAGTTTTATAAAACAAACTTCTCTTCAATAAATTAAATGGAAGAAGAATTTAAAGACATTTCCGAAACTCAGGAGAAAACCCCAAATAATACTAGTTCTGAAAATACTTTCACAAGAGTAAAACTCCCAAGAGGAAAAGAAATCATGGGAATTATCGAACAAAGACTTGGGGGAAACAAAATGTCTGTAAATTGTTTTGATGGAAAAACTAGGAACTGCAGGGTGCCTGGGAGATTAAGAAGGAAACTTTGGCTAAGACCAGAAGACGTTGTAATAATTGAACCTTGGGAATTAGATAAAAACAAAGGAGATGTTCTATTCAAATACAGACCAAATCAAGTTGCTTGGTTAAAGAAAAACGGACATTTGAAAACCGAAACAACAGAATTCTAATCAAAAACCTTTTTAACACGAACTACTTCTCTTAATTATGAAAAAAATACTTTCAGAGAAACTTCCAAGAATAACTAAAAATAGAAAAAGACTAGAGAATGCTCTAAATGTAAAAATAACCAATCGAGGAAAAGAAGTCACAATAGAAGGTGAACCAGTTGATGAATACGCTGCAGAAAAAGTAATCGACGCAATAAATTTCGGCTTCTCTTTATCTTCAGCTTTACGAATCAAAGAAGAAGATGCAACATTTGAAGTCATAAACATAAAAGACCACACTAAAAGAAAAGACCTTAAAGAAATTAGAGCAAGATTAATCGGAACTCAAGGTAAAACTTTGAAAACCTTGCACAATTTAACAAATTCCAGTTTTGAATTAAAAGATAATGAAGTGGGAATAATTGCACGTGCAGAAGATGTAGAAAATGCCCAAAATGGAGTAATAGCGATAATCCAAGGAGCAAAACAGGGAAACGTTTATACTTTCTTAGAAAAAAGCAAACAAGGAGAAATTACTGACTTAGGATTGAAATAATAAGAAAATTATTTCCTTCTACTTTTCAAGAATTCTTCAATGATTCCTTCAACAGAGATACTATTCCTTTTTTCAATTTTCTCAATAATCCATTCAGAAAATATCTCTGGACCTTTTTCTGCTCCAAGAAATCCCAAAGAGATTCCTGCATGAACTCCTGCTGCACCAGCACAAAGATAAGAGAGTTTAAGAATTTCCTTCGGATCTTCAAGACAAAAATACAAATAAAATGCTGCTGGAACAGATTCTATTGCATTCCAATAAGTGCCTATCTTCTGAGGCATCTCCAATTTGGCCTTATCAAAGTCAGCATTTCTAGCAAGTTCAACAGCATAAGAAATTCTTTCATCCATCTCTGCAAAAGGAGTATCCACTCCAAATTTCCCTCTAAGCTCTTTAAGTTTTCCAAGAGTAAGTTTCAATGCACTATCTTTATCTTTCCCCTGAATAAGAAAAGCAGTCATCAAAGAAACCGCAAGCGCACCGGCAACAGCAACGTCACTATTATGGGAAATAATATTATGTTCCACAGTTGCACTAATAACCTTGTCAATATTTTCGTAAAAATAAACGCCTATTGGAGATGCCCTCATTGCTGCACCATTAGTCACCCCTCCTTTTCCTGTCAATCTTGGATTCTGCCCCTCTAGAAGCTTCTTCACAGTTGCTCTTGTACTTGGACCATAATTTTCATTATCAACAATATTCTCTTTTTTATTGAGATCACGAAGGTATTCTGCATAAATCTCAGGTGTAATTTTCCCTTCTTTTTTCAAAATATCCATAACAATCTTTAACTGGGCAAATTCATCAAAAAATTCAGCATTTCCAACAACTTGTTTAATAGAAGGGTTGGGATATTTACTCTGGACAATCCTATAACTAGCAAAAGTATCGTGTCTTGATTCTGCACCATAACCAAGGATAGTTCCAGTCAAAGAACCCTCACAACGTGCATCTATATCAGCCATAAAATCAATCTAAATTCAGAATATATATTGTTTACGGTATTAGCACAAATAATAACCTTTAAATACAATTTCTTTTTTCTGTCTTTATGTCCCGATAGCTCAGCAGGTAGAGCACATGGCTGTTAACCA
This sequence comes from Candidatus Woesearchaeota archaeon, assembly GCA_964549605.1. GTDB lineage: Archaea > Nanobdellota > Nanobdellia > Pacearchaeales > GW2011-AR1 > CAZJDG01. The sequence goes on from CAZJVQ010000024.1 coordinate 2,521, forward strand.
TGGTGTCGAAGGTTCGAGTCCTTCTCGGGACGTTTTCTTTATAAATTAAAATCTCATAATAATATTATGAAAAAACTCAAAGTTCTCGTTGCAATGTCCGGAGGTGTTGATTCTAGCGTAGCAGCTCTATTAATGAAAAAGAAAGGATACGAAGTTATTGGAATCTTTATGAAAAACTGGAGCGACACAAAAAACGAGCTTGGAGAATGTACTTGGAAAGATGAAAGAAGTATGGCAATGAAAATCGCAGCAATTTTAGAAATTCCTTTGATAACTTTAGATTCTGAAAAAGAATACAGAAAAGAAGTAATCGATAAAATGTTTGAAAAATACAAAAAAGGAATTACTCCGAACCCAGATATAGATTGTAATCAAAAAATAAAATTCCCTTTATTGATAAAAGCTGCAAAAAAAATTGGCGCAGATTATGTTGTCACAGGACATTACGCAAGAATAAAGAAAAACGAAATGTTTAGAGGAAAAGATGAAACAAAAGATCAATCTTATTTCTTATACAGATTAAAACAAGAAGAACTAAAACATCTTCTTTTCCCAATTGGAGATTACTCAAAAAAGAAAATAAGAAAAATTGCTGAAAACAATAAATTTCCCAATTACAATAAAAAAGGAACTGTGGGAATTTGTTTTGTTGGAAAAGTGAATCTTAAAGAATTCTTAAAAAAGAAAATCAAACCAAAAAAAGGAAAAATCCTCGACCCTGAAGGAAAACAAATAGGAGAACATGATGGAATTTATTATTACACGATTGGACAGCGTTTAGGGCCACGTTATGGTTTTGATATAAAAAAATTGGACAAAGATAAACAATTCATAAAACGATGGTATGTTGCAAGAAAAGATTTAAAGAAAAATATAATTGTTGCTGCTCCTGAAGGACATGAGCTAAATTTCAGAAATGAAATTTTCGTTAAAGATCAACATTGGATTTCAAAAAAAATCAAATCTGGAAAATTCCTTGCAAGAATAAGACAAGTTGGAGAATTACTTCCTTGTAAATTTGATGGGAAAAAAGTAATCCTAAAAAAAGCCATCACAGGGGTTTCAGAAGGACAAGCAATAGTTCTTTACAAAGGAAAAAAAGTTCTCGGCGGAGGAGTCATTAGTTTTAAATAATCTCATTGATTTAAATTAAAATGGATTTAGATAAAGCAATTCATTCAAGAAAAAGCGCTAAAAAATTCGGAAACAAAAAGCCAAACTGGAGAGATATAATTGAATGTATTGATGCTGCACGATATGCTCCAATGGCTGGAGGAAATTTCTCTCTGAAATTCATTCTTGTTACAGATAAAGAAAAAATTGCCAAAGTTGCAAAATTCGCGGAACAAGACCACATAAGTATGGCCCATTATTTAGTTATTGTTTACTCTGTTGTTTCAAGAACAGAAAATTCATTTGGAGAAAGGGGAAAAATCTACTTAAGACAACAAGCTGGAGCAGCAATACAAAATTTCTTATTGAAAATTGAAGAAAAAGATTTAGACAGTTGTTGGGTTGGACACTTTAACGAAGGAAAAATAAAAAAAGAATTCTCAATACCTGAAAGTTCGAATGTTGAAGCAATACTTCCAGTCGGTTACGAATCAAAAGCAGAAAAAACTTCTAAAAAAATAGATCTCGACAGAATTTTATATTTTGAAAAGCACGGAAAAAAGAAGATGAATAAAATCAAACGATTTGACGTCTAACTAAGTTTAACTTTAAAAAATTCTATAAAAATAAAAGAGATAAAAATAAAAAAATAAAAGAGATTACCTCCAAACGTCAATACCTAAATCAGATACTTCTTTTGAGACAGGCAATGCTTGTTCTTCGACAGATTTACCTAAAACAAAAGGTGAACGAACTCCAGTCATGATTGTGATTACTCTTACCTTACCACTGAATTCTTTATTAATTCTAGCACCAATAATAACGGTCGCATCTGCACTTAAATGTTCTGAAACAGTTCTTCCAATAACATCAAATTCTTCCAACTTAAGGTCAGGCCCACATGTAACATGTATCAAAGCACCAGTAGCTCCTTTATAATCAACATCTAACAATGGATGGGAAAGTGCTTGTTTTACAGCTTCGTTAACTCTATCTGAAGAATTATCTTCTCCAATTCCGATAACTGAAACTCCACCACCTCTCATGATTGTAGAAACGTCAGCATAATCTAAATTGATTAAACTTGGTAAAGTGATAGTCTCAACAACTGCTTTAATCATAGTACTCACTAATTCGTTAGCAACTGCAAATGCTTGTTCAATTGGTAATTGTCCTGCTATATCCACAAGTCTATTATTGTCAATAACGATACAAGTATCAGTTACATCCCTTAACTCTGCCAAACCGAATTCAGCTTTGTCTATTCTTGCCCTTTCAGACTCGAATGGCATTGTAACTACTCCAATAACTACTGCACCTGTTTCTTTAGCCAATTGCGCAATAACTGGTGCGGCTCCTGTTCCAGTTCCACCACCTAATCCTGCTACAACAAATACCATATCTGCATTAGCAACTGCTTTCTTAAGATCCGAAATAGCTTCTTTAGCAGCTTCTCTTCCTTTTTGAGGAATTCCGCCCGCACCTAATCCTCTTGTAAGCTCTTTTCCGATAAGAATCTTTTCATCTGCCTTTGCGACACTCAAATGAAGTGCATCAGTATTTGCAGCATAGATAGTCGCTCCAGTAATTCCTTTGTTGTAAAGCCATGTAGTCATATTAGCACCACAACCCCCTGCACCAACAACCTTTATGCTAGCTTTTCCTGCCTTTAACTCCCCAAAGTTGATACTATGAGTTTCTGCGTTCTGTATTGCCTCTCTTGCAAAATCTAAAGCCATTTTTTAACCTCCTTTCAATTTACCTCTTATTAAAAAATATAGGACAACCTCTTTAAAAATATATTGCTCATACAAAATACTTTTCTTGCAGCTGGGTTTTAATAGCAAAAAATCATCCAACTATGGTTTTAATGAAATATCCCACTCCAAAAGCAATTATTGCTGCTATCCCTCCAACAAAAAACGTTTCAAAAGAAGATTTAATGAAATGTTTCTGAAGAACCTCCCCCTTAACAGCTCCAACAGCAAAAAAAGCTAATCCTGTCAAAAGAATTGATAAATGAAACTGATAAATTTCAATAACTGGAATAAATACTGCTAGAACAAATGGCATAAGAGGGATTAATCCTATTATAAAAAAAGATGCAAATGTTACCAATCCAGTTTTTATTGGTTTTTTTCCATCCAAACTAAATTTGGATCTTCTATGTCTTCTAAGTTCTGCTCCAGATTTCATTGAAAGATAATTTGAAACAGCCATAGAAAAACCATCTGCAAATAAATTTGCAAATCCTAAAATTAAAACAATAGACGAACCAAGTGAAGCACCCATAACTCCTGCGACAACTGCAAAAGTAGTAACTGCCCCATCAATTCCCCCATAAACAAATTCGGGAAGATATTTACTTTCAAACCTCTCTTTCATTTGACATACTCCCCATAGCGAATGAATGGAAATTTCCAATTTGATTTCATATCTAAAAAATAGGATAATTACATTTAAGAATATTACGTAAAAAATTAATTCTTTTTTAATCATATCCTATTACTTTTTATGTAATAAAATAAGGAATATTCTTTTAATTCCCTATTAGTAGATTATATAATTATTAAATTAACGTCTTAAATAAGCGTTTTTTATTAAAATAAGGAAAAAACTGTAAATATATTACTATTACATTTTAGGTAATAAAATAGTAATATTTATATATCAGAATTTTTTATTAAATAGGATGGATAAAGAGGAAATAATCGTAGATGGATTAATTGAGACAGTTAATTCTTATTTGAAATCCATAAAAAATTCTGACAGAAGAAAGATATTGAAATTATGTTACAAAAATCCTAAGACAATATCTGAATTACAGAGGGAAATAGGAAGTAATTATAAGTTAATATTCGAGGGTGTTAAAATTCTGGAAAAAGAAAAATTAGTGAGATTGACTAAAGTAAGGGAAGGGGATCGCCGGTTTACGTTTCTTCCAACATGACTCCACAAGATGCTTTACTGAATTTAGGAAATATTATTAATCAATTTAAAAAAGAATTGAGTAAAAAATGAACATACAAAAATCAATCAATAAAATTGTAAGAGAAAGGGAAAGGAGAAAGAACAAGTTTACAAGATTTAGAAAAGTATTGGTTTTGATTACTACTTTGTTTTTAGGAATTTTTATTGGAAGTTTCTTCTTGCAAAGCGATTTCTCAATTACTGGTTTTGCTTCTGGAGCTTTGCCAACTGTCGGCGGAAGTTCTGGAAGTTGGGGAACTGTTTTGAATAATTATTTAGAACAAGAGCATACTTCAACTGGGGGACATAAGAATGTAACTGTTGAAGGGGATTTGAATGTTAGTGGTAATTTGGAAGTTGGAGGGAATGGGAATTTTACTGGAAATTTAACTATTGGAGATAAAATAACATTCAGATTAGGGGAAGTTATTGATAATATTGTTGATGGGATTATTCAAATTACAGGGGGTTTGAATATTACAGATGTTTTAATTTTAAATCCTCAAATAAATCCAACTACTTCAATTGAAGGCTCGGTATTCTATAATAATTCTCTTAATTCAATTATGGTTTACAATGGAAGTCAATGGGAAGTTCCAGGTGTTAAGAATGAAATTAAATACTTTAATGGTACTACTTGTCCGCCTGGTTGGATAATTAATTCTAATGCAGTAGGTAGGTATATTCTTGGGGTTAATTCTACTGAGTTTACTTTGGAAGCATCTGTCGGTACTGCTTTAACTAATATACAAAATAGAGCAGTAGGACAACATACACATACTTTTACAGGAACAAATATCGGACAAACAGGTCAGATATTAGAATTTGCTGCGGGAACTGATTTCACAATTTCAACTGACGGAAATTGGCGAGCATTCACTCCTGTTCCAGCAGGAACTAATGCAAACTCAGGTTCAGTTACAGGAACTAATGCTCCTTATATTCAATATTTAGTTTGTATAAAAGATTAAAATGAACATACAAAAATCAATCAATTAAAAAAATAAGAAGAGAAAGAAGATTACTAGGAATAAAGTTGTGTTGATTAATTCTTCTTCATAATCTCGACAGAAATATTTTCACCTTTGCAAAAATTAGCAAATTCTTTTGCGTCATCTTCCGTTCCAACTATTGAACCATAATGCATTGGAATTGCCAAAAACGGTTTTATGATTTTAGCAGCCTCAAAAGCTTCTTCAGGATTCATTGTAAATCTCCCTCCAACAGGGAGCAATGCAATAAGTTTTTTATTTGCTTGTTTATGTCCAGTAAGAATTTGCATTTCAGGAATAACATCCGTATCCCCAGAATGATAAATCAAAACATCATTTAGTTTTATCAAATAACCCAACCAGCCCTCATCTTTAGGATGAAAATGTTTATCTAGATTATAAGAGGGAAGAGTTGAAATTTTAGTTGACCCAAATTCAAAATCTTGTCCAGGCTCAGCAATAATCATATTTACAGGAATATTTGATTTCGTGATTTTACTTTGGCAATCTGCTGGAGAAATAATTTTAGTCCCATTCTTAATTATCTTATTTATATCTGCAATACTGCAATGATCATAATGACTATGTGTTAACAAGATCAAATCTGCTTTTTCTGTTCCTTCTTTAAGATTAAAAGGATCTATGTAAATTATTTTAGAATTCTTGCCCTCGCTTGTGCCCTTGAGGGTATTAGAGGGTACACCCTTGGGTGCAATCAAAAAACTAGCATGACCCAACCACTCAATTTCCACTTCTCCTACTTTCATTTAATATGATGCAGAATTTGCTTTTTAAAGATTTTCAGACTTATTTCCCCATTCTTCAGAATTTCCAGTTTTCAATTTCTTGTCAAGTATCTCTAATTCTTCATAAATCCCTTCAATCAAATCATACTCTTTAGCTTCCTCCAAACTTGCCCAAACAAAATCTGTCAAAGCATCACACAATTTTATCTCAGTAGATTCGTCTTCAAGCTCTGCAGACAAACTAACAATCAAAGTTGGAATTTTATCATCCCTAATATAAACTAAACTTGTCACATAATTAATATTTTTTATGCCCAAACCAACTTCTTCTTCAACTTCTCTTTTCAATAAATCTTCAAAAATATTATACCAATGATCTTTAGTATCTTTTTCCCTAAGAACATAATCTAAAACCTCCAACTTTCCACCTGGAACTGTCCATCTGCCTGGAAAAGCCTTCTCCCAGTCAGCTCTTTTAGCAATCAAATATTTTCCATCCTTTACAAGAATCCCAGTAACACAAACATAATGAAGCAAATTTTTATTTACCATATTTTAACTCCACACAAATATATTTAAACGATTCCTCAAAAGATTTGACTATGGAAAGCAAGATATTAAATCTATTTTTGTACCATCACAAACTAAAATTTAATGAAATAGAAAAGGAAATCAAAACAAGATCGAATCATCTAGCTTACCATTTAAAAAATTTAATAAAAAAAGAAATGATTGAAAAAGAAGCAGAAGAATACAAACTCTCCGATAATTTTGAACATTTGATTCCATACCTAACAAAAAAAAATTCAATTCTTCCAGTAATTTTAATTGCTTTAAAAAATAAGAAAAATATTTATCTTATTGAAAGAAATAAACGTCCATTCAAAGACAAATTAAGTTTGCCAGGAGGACGAATTCTTTTGGGGGAAAATATTCAAAAAGCTACAGGAAGGATCATGCAAGAAAAGTTTGGTATAAATTGTAAATTAGAAAAAACAAATTCAGTTTCTTTAGAACATGTTAAAAAAAATGGAAAAACAATCCACTCATTCCTTTTAATTCTTGTAACTGCAAAAACAAAAGATAAAATAAAATTTTATGAATTAGATAAAAACAAATCAAAAATAATCTCAAGTGATTACAAGTTACTGAAAAAAGATTTGAATAAGAAAACAGAAATAAAAAATATTTTTACAAAACAGTAATTATTCATTAATAATTTTCTCAAAAGATCTAGCTATCTGAAACATTTTTTGTTCTTGAAGTTTATCACAAATTACTTGCATTCCAACGGGATTTTCTCCAACTTTACCAATTGGAATTGAAATCGCACAATTTCCTGCTAAATTGGAAGGGATTGTTAAAGAGTCATAATTATACATTTCTTCTAAAGAAATATCCTCTCCAATTACATGAGGCAATCTTGCAACAGTTGGTAAAATCAAACAATCAAATTTCTTAAAATATTTATCAAATTCTTTCTCAACTAATTTCTTAACTTTCAACGCTCTATGATAATACCTTCCATGATTTTCTGCTTTACTTATTTCACTTCCCCCAAGAATCCTTCTCAATACTTCAGGACCAGCAACTTCTTCAATTCTTGTTCCAAATCTTCTTCCATCAAATTTCCTTGTTCCAGAATAAAATTCAACATAAACCAAAGGATAATAAGTTTCAACCGCCAAATCAAGATAATTCAATTTTACTTTCTTAACTTCCCAATTATATCTCTTTGATGCAATTTCAACTCTTTTATCCATCAAATGTCTTATTCTTTCATCGCCAATAATCAAATCTAAAACTCCCACTTTTAATTTAGGAGTTTTTTCAATTTCTTTAAAATCCAAAGGTTTACTTTCAATACTTGTTCCATCCCTTTCACTTTTTCCTTTAATCACATCTAAAAGCAAAGTTGCATCAAAAATATTTCTTGAGAAAACTCCAATTTGATCTAAACTCATAGAAAGATCGATCAAACCATATCTTGAAACCGAACCATAAGTTGGCTTCAATCCAATAACACCACAATGAGAAGCGGGATTCCTTATACTGCCCCCAGTGTCACTTCCAAGAGCCACATCGCAAAAACCAGCTGCAACAGAAGCCGCACTTCCACTAGAACTTCCTCCAGAAATCAATTCAGGATTTGCAGGGTTTCTAGTAGGTCCAAAGGCACTTGTCTCCCCAGAACTTCCAGAAGCAAACTCATCCATATTCGCCATCCCAATTATGACTCCATCAGCATCTTTTATTTTTTTAATAACATCTGCATCATAAGAAGATTTATAATTTTCAAGAGTTTTTGAAGCACAACTTGCATTCAATCCTTTAACATTAATATTCGCCTTAACCGCAATTACTTTTCCCGCAAGCCTTCCAGCATTTCCCCTCTTTATTTTATCGTCAACTCTTCTTGCTTCTTCAATAACATAAGGATTCAATTGCAAAAGAGAATTTATCTCCTTTCCTTTCTGATTATTTTTTTCAATCTCTTTCAAATAATTTTTTACTTTATCTACAGTTTTCATTTTAGCCCCAAAATTTTTTTAATATTTCCTTCAGTCATCAGTTTGTAATCTTTTTTTGAAGAATTTAAAGTATCTATCATTGCTAAAGAAACTCTCGGGTCTCCGAAAGGATAATCGCTTCCAAAAACAATTCTTTCCGCACCAAACATTTTATAAATTTTTTTTAAAATAACTGCATACTGAATTCCTGAAGTTTCAAAATAAAAATTATCTGGGAAATCAAAATCATCTAATTTAAAAAAAGTTCTTGTAACAGATCCAGAATGAACTGCTATAACTGGGACACTAACCTTCTTCGCCAAATTAGAAATCCTTCCTAAACTAGAATAATCTTTTCCCTCATTACTATGAACAAAAATAGGCAAATTAATCTTCTTAACAAAATCTATTACTTTTTTATCATCCGCGTCCACCCCTCCAATATCTGGATGAAATTTTATCGCAGAATATCTCCCATCTATCTCCTCAGGCAAATCAAAAACATTAAGCCAATAAGCAGGAATCACTTTAGAATTTTTTTCAAGTTCATTTAATACAGAATCATTATTAGGAGTAGAATTATCTTTAAAATTTTTAGGCAAACCAATCGGCACAACACAGTAATTATCAATTCCCATTTTTCCAGCTATTTTTTTATATTCCTCAAAATTTCCCCATTCTTTTCCCTTAAAAGGAATAGATCCTAAATGAACATGTGCATCGATCATCACCATTTCTTTTTCTCCGCAATCAAGAAATCTTTATTTTTGATAGGTGCATTTTCAAATATTCTCTTCCTAAAATCTTCATCAACAGTTTCCCTATCAACTTCTTCCCTTTCCCCTTCATCTCTTTCAATCAAAGGCTCAGAAGTTTTCTCATCAATTTTAGATAACCTCTTAGAAAAAGAATCCATTATCTTTTTAGCTTGCTCTTTAATCTCTCCTTTCTCTTCTTCAGAAACATTATGGAATAAAAAATCTGACATGATAAATTTAGAACAATCCCCTATAAAAAATTAACCATA
>CAZJVQ010000025.1:0-686 GCA_964549605.1 Candidatus Woesearchaeota archaeon
GTGGGAGGATTGAAAATAGGAGACAGCATGCCTAAATTTCCAGAGGGATCTTATATAAAAACTACCTACACTTTGTGGGCAAATAAATCTAAAAACGTGGTTGGAACTACTATTTTTCATGATTTAGATTTGGATGGAAGTTATGATTTTGCTGCGGCATATTATTTTTGTGAAAGAATAAAAAAAGGAGATAGATTGGGCAAACCTTTCGCTCTCTTTTATAAAAATGAAGAAAAAACTTTGTATTTAGATAATGATCCTTTTGATGGTAAGATAAATGAGATTTTGAAAAATGTTTATGGGAGATCTTTTTCAAAAGATGCTCCAACGTGTCCAGAAGAAAAATCAAAACTTTCTAAAAAAATATTTGTGTAAATTGAGTAAACAAATGCTTATAATTAAGTATTTTATTAGGTTTTTATGAGTGTTGAGGATTTGGCGAGCAATGCTAAGAAGATAAAACTTATGAGAAATTCAGTTATAGAAAATTTGGAGATAATTATGCCAACAATTGCTTACTTAGTAAATTCCAAAGGATATTTTGTTGCAACTCTTTCAACTAAAAAAAAGCCAGAGGATTATTTTGTACTTATTGATTTTACCTCAAAACAAATAGAACACTTGCATGACTACCATCAATATGGTTTTAGTCTGAGTACAAAAATTCTTTCTGATAAAGGATTTAG
>CAZJVQ010000025.1:696-11738 GCA_964549605.1 Candidatus Woesearchaeota archaeon
TTTAGTTGTTGATTCTTACCAAAAAACTTAAAAGAGAGTTTATTCTGAGATTTTTATGAAAGCTGAAAAAGGTTCAAAAGTAAAAGTTGAATATGAAGGAAAATTTGAAAACGGTACTGTTTTTGATAGTTCTAATAAAACTGGGGCACAAGTTCCCTTAGAGTTTGTTGTTGGAGAAGGGAGCGTTGTAAAAGGTTTTGATGATGCTGTTTTTGGAATGGAAGAAGGGGAAGAAAAAGAATTTGAGATTCTCCCTGAAGAAGGTTATGGCAAAATTCGGGATGATCTTAAACAAGAGATTCCAAAAGCAAATTTACCTCAAGATAAAGCACCAGAAAAAGGAATGGTTTTAGTTCTTTCAAATCCCCAAGGTCAACAGTTTCCAGCAGTTATAGATGAAATTAAAGAAACAACAATAGTTCTTGATTTAAACCATCCTTTAGCAGGAAAGAAGCTTTTGTTCAAAATAAAACTTGTTAGTGTTGAAGGTTCTGAAGTTGCTACAGTTCCTGCTGCTTAATTTATTTTAAACGCAATAGGAAGGTTTTTTAAAAGGCTTGATTATATGTATCTTGCTAGGAAAACAACGAAAGTTAGTGTTCTAGTCAATTAAATACAGGAAAGAAAATGAGTAAAAAACTTTACGTTGGGAACCTACCTTTTAGTGTAGATGATGCAAAGCTTAAGGAAATCTTTGCAAGTTATGGTGAAATTGCAGAAGCTACGCTTATCTCAGACAAATTTTCAGGAAGATCTAAGGGATTCGGATTCGTTACATTTGCAAACGATGAAGACGCTGATAAAGCAGTCGCCGAAATGAATGAAAAGGAAGTTGAAGGTAGAAAATTAACTGTTAACGAAGCAAGGCCTATGGAAGAAAGACCTCCAAGAAAAGATTTCGGAAACCGTGATGGTGGACGAGGTGGATTTGGTGGTAACAGGGACAGGGGCGGCGGTGGAAACCGTGGTGGATTTGGTGGCGGTAACAGAAATCAAGGAAGAAGATACTAGTTATTACTTCTAATTTATTTTTTATTGATATAGCTTCGGCTCTGTTTAATCACATCCAAGGAATCTCATTCTTACTGAATCACTTATAGAATGTTTTTCTTTTATATTGTTACGAAAAAAGTTTTTTATACTTATTATCCTTGTTTTAGTTATGGGCTCAGAAGATTTGTGGAAAAGGCTTAGGCATTCTGCAATTAAATGTTTGAAAGTGAATATGCCTAATATTGTGGATATGGTTTCTAATACAGATTATTTTGCGGCCACAGTGGGAGTTGGAAATAAAAAGGAACTATATGAAGAAGGAATTTCAAGCCAAGATAAAACTTACAATTATTGATTTTACTTCGAAACAGAAGGATCATGTTGAGGATTTGGGGCCTTATCTTCAATCAATATATTCTAGATTTATGAGAGCTGAAGGGCCTTTGAATTAATGTTTTTTGTGCAAATAGTAAGGTTTTTAACTGGTTTTTTTATGTGATTTTATGGCAAATAGAAAAAAAACTACAGTAAATTACTCTTGTGAAGAGATTGCTAAAGCTATGAAAGCGTTTAAGCAAAAAGGCGGATTAATTCGAAAGCTGCCCGATGAAATGAAATTAGTTAGCAATAGAGTTAGTCCATCTAATTTAGCAGATTCTTCTCCTTATGAAGATATTATTGCTTATTAATACGAAAGATTTAATTATTTCTTATTATGTTAATTAGTATGGAAGAATATTTGTATAAGCTTACTGAGAATAGGGAAGCAGTTGAGAGATATATGAATCCCATAAAATCTGATTTCCAAAAAAATATGGAATCGAGAGGTTGGGAATATTTGGGAAATGAACTTTTTTATTCTATGATGGATGATATGGAACCTTTGGAATTGGTTTGGGGAGAAGAAATAATTCTTGCTAGGAATACTTTGAGAGAAAAAATGAGGATGAAGATAAAAGAGATTCATAGAGACTCTTCTGTAGAAAAAGTTAGGTTTACTCAAGCATATAATACTTCTGGGAAAAGGCTTCCAAAAGAGAAATTGGCGGCAGGCGTTTATATTAAGAGAAAAGTAAGTTAGTGTTTTATCACAATCTTTTTATAATATTGAACACCAGATATAAAATCCTTTGAAAGGAGGTTTATAATAATGAAAAAAATATTTACGATTTTTGTCTTTGCTATGGTCTTAATGTCTATTGTTTTTGTGAGTGCGGAAGCTGTCAAAAGAATGGCTGTAGAATCTAAAGGTGGATCAAATGTTTTTGTTCCGGCTCATGCAAAAGATTTAGGAAATGGTGTTTTTGATTTAGGTACTGCAATTGATGTTGATGGTCGAGAGGTTCAAGGACTTATGTTTGTTTACAAAAAGGAAAATGCTAGACCTTCTGGAAAGGGTAAGAAAGGAGTAGGAGGTTCTACTTGTTATTCGCATCTGGCTAAAGGTGCTAAATGGAAAATTGAAGAACCATATCTTGTAGATCCTAGAAATACTAGAGAGTTGGATGAAGCATCTGTTCGAAGTGTTCTTGCTAATGCAATCTCTGAATGGGAAGTTGCGGCTGGTGATTCACAAATCTTAGGAAATGAAGTTGCTGAAGCTGTTAATAGGGCAACCATAGGAGACCTTAATGGGAAAAATGAAGTAATCTTTGCAGACATTGATAGGGCTGGAGTTATTGGAGTTACAATTGTTTGGGGTATTTTCGGAGGTAGGCCAAATAATAGAGAATTAGTCGAATGGGATCAAGTTTACGATGATGTTGATTTTGATTGGAGTCTAAGTGAAGTTGGAGTAGCTGGAACAATGGATTTTGAAAACATTGCTCAACATGAATTAGGACACAGTGTAGGTATGGGACATCCAGATAGCACTTGTACTGAAGAAACTATGTTTGCATCTGCTGGCTATGGAGAGACTAAGAAGAGAGACTTATTTGATGGGGACAAGGAAGGGATCTTTAAACTTTACTGAGGAGAAATTTATTTTTATTTTTTTACTTAATTTTTTGTTTTTAAGAAGTAGCTGTGGCTCTGTTTAAACGGCCATCGGAAAGTAATTTAATAATGAATCTTTAAAAATAGTATGAAAAAGTTGATTTTTCTTGTTACAGGATCTTTACTTTTTGCAAGTTGTTCTTTACTTTCTACAGAATTAAAAATATCTGATTTGGAAGTTGGAGATCCTATGCCCAGATTTGATGAGACATATGAAAGGGTTAATTTTGGAAGATGGTCTAAAGGAGATAAAAAAGGATCTTTTGTAAAATATGATAAAAAAGACTCTCCAATTGGACTTTGGGAAAACAAATTTTATGTTGGAGATGGCAAAATAGATTATATGGAAGTGAATGTTATTTGTCATGCAAAAGCATCTGAAAAGCCATTTGGGATTAGTAATTTTTGGAAAGGTTTAGTTTATTTGGATTAGATATGAATGGGTATATTGATAAAATTGTTTCCAGTAAAGGGAGAAGGGTTGAGGATGATGCTCCTGATTGTCTGATTTGACTAGGCATCGGAAGGTTTTTGTAGGTTAACTGAAAAAGGGAAGACTTATAAATTATATTTTTTCTTGGATTAAATGAGAAACTTGTATTTAACAGACCTTGCGAACATTGGAGCTGGAGCATATAAAGGATGGTTTAATGCACAAGGTATGGAAGTTGATTCTTCTTATCTTGGATATATTTGGGCAAGTACCACTTCTTTGAACATGCTTGGAAAAAATCTTGAAGTTAGACGAGAGAATAATGATCCAATTAGAAAAATGGCAACCACTCTTACTGCTGCTGCATTTGGGAAAGAAGCACCTCCAGAAAAAAAGCCATCTGTTGAAACGTTAAAAATGGCAGGTATTGGGGGAGTTGTAAATGCTGTTGAAATTGGCATAGGATATGGTTTAGGTTATCTTGCTTCTAATGTCATTAATTAAATTCGCAAGTGGCTATACGCTTCGACTAAGAAAGGGGAAGGGAATTTTTAGTGTTAGAGCCTTTTATTTTAGTAATAGTGTTTGGTCGCCTGAAGTAATTTCTCTATCTCCCCAAGTAAACACATAATCCTTCTGTTGTGTTGATCTTTCTTTTAAAACGGGAAATCTAACCGCATATGTATAATTAAATCCATCTGGAGGGAAGCATCTTTCACAATAAGGGACTTTCTTCGGGCCGATTCCAAATCCATCTGGGTCTGGGTCTAAAGAACCATCATCATTAAGATAAAATAAGTTGAGAAACCCTGCCCTGATTCCTCCGCCGCAGTCTTTATGGGCAAGAATGCCGTCTTTTTTTTCACACCCCTCTGCAATAAATACATCAAGAGCGTTGCCTAATTCATCAAATGTAGGGGCAAGATCAGCAAGTGACATAATTCAATTTAATAGTTAGGGTTTATAAGATTTAGGATAAAGAAGCATATAATTGCGATTGGCCATACCTAAGAGGCATACCCTAAAGGGCACAAGACAAGTACTCGTCGTCTGGGAAGGGGTTGAGAAATAGGGAATGTTTAAAAATAAGAAATTTCTCTGAAAAAGATGGAAGAAAAATTTACAATTAAAGAAAAGATACAAGGATTTTTATTTGGAATCTATACAAGAACAGAAACTGTTTACAACCCCCTTACAAGAGGTGGACTTCCAAAAGTAAAAGAAACAAAGTGTATTAATTATAAGACTGGAGAGGTTCTTTCTACAAGTTATCCTCCTGGAAGTTTAGAGTTTAATCTTTAGAACAAAGCCATTGACATAACCCCAGTGGTCATAAATAGGCATCGTCTTGGGAAGGGAAGGGTTTTTTGTGGGGAGTTAAGGAACAATTACAACATGACTTTCATAATGATGTTGGCGCACTGCATTATAAACTATTGATGCCAAAGTATCAGGTTTTACTGGAACCATTTTGATCTTTGGGTAGGCTCCATTTCTTACTTCTTCTGGGATATATCCTCTTATTTGAACTTGGTTTTTTCCTTCTGCCAAGTTTGAAATTCCTTCAAGATAGCCAATTACTCTTTCACGACTCATATCATAATTAAAATTGGACTGCCTATATTTCACATGGTGTAACGCGAATCTTGTATTTCTTAATGGTTTTCCCTCAATGTCTGTTCCAGTACGTGCTAAATAAATTTTTTGAATATTTTCTTCATCCATATTTTTTTATATATTTGTTATTTTTAAGGATTGTTGTGCGCGATTCCCATATAACCCCATAACCTATACCCTAATAACCTAAAGGTCACGAGAGGGCACGAGACAAGTGGGCATCGTCTTGGGGAAGGGAAGGATTTTAAAATGGGGATTCTATGATTTTTTATGAAGATAGTTGAAAAATTTAATTATAGGAATGCTGAAGAAATTATAAGGCAAAACAATCCAAGTTTATTAGAAGAAATTTATGAAATTTTAGGGAGTATTTCACTTAATTTGGAAACTGAAGAAGGGAAAAGTCAAAGAGATACTTCTAACCAAATTCAACAAATTTTTATTTCGAAGGGATGGGATAAGGAGGTAAAATGTGAAGCAATTTCTGGGATGAAATATGATCTAGTTAAAGATAAAAATTTTCCAATTGAAATTGAGATAGGGCATATGAGATTGGTTTATGCAGATTTTTTTGAATTTCTTGCAGATTATTCTAAAGAATTCATTAAAGCTGGAATAATGATTGTATGTAATAATCCTTTAAAATTTGGGAATACTTGGCATAATTCATTGAAAAGTACGAAGAAAAAAATTGAAGCAATCAAGGAATCATTTTTAGTTCCAATTTTAGTAATAGGTGTTGATCCTTGAGTAAATGGGATGTTTGTCGTCGGTGGAAAGTTATATAAAGGGTAAATTGACTCAAAATATATGGAAAAGAAGAAAATAACTTGTGGATATTGTAAGGAAAAAATTAAGAAAGGTTCCAAAAGTTGTTCACATTGTGGGAAAAAATTTGGTCAGAAAAAAAATGTTAAAAATATTTGTAAAAATTGGGGAATTGGATTAATAATTGCTGGACTGATTCCTTTTTTAATTCCTGGAATATTTTCAGTAGGTTTTGGAATTTTTGCATTATTACTTGGAGTTGCTACTTTGATTTTTAGAACAAAATGGATTTTAGCAGTGATTGGGGGAGTAATCATATTACTTGGTGCGTGGAATATTGGCACAACTTTACTTTTCTTTGAATTGGATTTTTTCTTAATTCTGGGTATAATCCAAGTTTTAATTGGTGTTAGTTTGTTGAATGAATACCATAGTTTGTAAGTTTTTTGTGGGTTAAATAGAAAGGGAAGGATTTTAAAATATGGATTCTTGGTTGAGGTATGGGAAAAGGACTTTTATTCTTGGATATTGCAGAGACTTTAATTGCAGAAGGAGAAAAATCTAGACAAGAAATCGAAAGCGTAGGAAGTCCTGCGGCAGGGGGATTGGTTGAAGCCCTCCTCATACGTAAAGAAATGGGTGCAGAAGGACTAGGGGGAAAAACTTATTTTGAGATAGCAGAACAAAAAAGAAAAGAATATCATATAGGACTGTATAATTCTACCCCTTTTTACTAGCCAATTCCCATAACCTAATAACCTAAAGGGCACGAGAAGGTCACGAGAGGGCACAAGACAAGTAGGCATCGCGAGAAGGGAAGGATTTTAAAATGGGGATTCTTAGTGGGAATATGGAATTTTGCAATAAGATACTTAGAAGTGGAACTTTAAGTAATATGGAATGTAAATTAGAAAAAGATCATCATGGAATTTGTGACTCTTATCCTTTTTTAAAACATTTAATCTTAATTCAAAAAAAACTTTCTGATAAGATAAAACAAGATGCTTATCATACTAGGGGGAATAAAACCAAACCTTTCAAAAATCGTTCTGTTAGATGGGATCGGCCAATTTCGCAAGAAGAAGCTAAAAATCTTAAAAATGAAAATGATCTGGGAATTCCAAAAAAAGAACATAGTTCTCAAGAAGAATGTTTCAAGGTTGCAAGAAAAATCACTCGTTTAATCTATGAGATGGATGATGCTCCTGTTTGCCCACCAGAAATCCAAAAATATTTAGACCAAGAACCAGATAAAAAAGATAATCCTTGTATATGTCCGTTGTGTTTAGAAAAAATAAAAATTTCTGATTTTAAAGAAAATGTATGGGGTATGGCTAAGATTGAATTATGGCATATAACCCCCCTATCAGATAATACTCCAAACCATGATGCAGATAATTTGGGATGGGGTCACAGGACATGCAATATTGCTCAACAAGAGCGAACAACTGATGAAACAATAGACTGGATGGAATCTCTTGTTAAAAAACATCGAAAAAGCTCTGAAGAGGGTGAAGAATTGGTTGAATAAAACCAGAAACTATATAAATAACATTCTATTTTACACCATATGATAGGTGAAAAAAAGAGGGAATTGAATGAAAAAATATCTCTAAAACAGACTTTTAAAAAAATTCACGATCATCTTTATGCAAATAGTAATATTTCAAGAAACGAAAGATTGGGACAAGAGTTTATAAAAATAATTATTGCTAAACATTTTGATGAAAAATGGGAAACAAATATTTTTGGATATGCAAATTACTCTAATTTTGGTTTAGAATTCCCAATCAGATTAAGAGAATTTTTTGAAGGGAGGGTCCTAGAAATCTTAGACCAAAATGGAATCTTTTCAAAAAAAGATAATTTATTTTTAGATGATAAATCTCTAATTTATATTGGTTTAGAACTTGGAAACTTAAACTTTAATGGAAACTCAATAGACTCTCTTGGTGCAGCTTTTGAAGTTTTTTCAGAGGGAAATCTTGCAGGGGACCAGGGGCAATTTTTTACTCCATTATTTATGGTTAAACTTTGTGTGGAAATGATTGAACCAAATTCTCAAATGAAAATATTGGACCCTGCTTGTGGATCTGGAGGTTTTTTAAATTACGCTTTAAGATGGATTTCCAAAAAAGAACTAAACAACAGAGAAGATTTTTTAGAGAATAATATTTTGGGAGTAGATAAGGATTCTGATTTGGTAAAAATTGCAAGAAGTTTTGCATTATTTATGAATATGAATTCAAATAATTTTCATAATTTAGATTCATTAAAAATTTTATCAGATGATCAAAGACTAAAAGAATTTGATTTTAGAGAAAAATATCTTGGAAAAATTGATTTAATATTAACCAATCCCCCATTTGGATCAAAAATAAAAATTACAGATGTTGAAACATTAAAAAATTATAATCTGGGGCATGTCTGGAAAAAAGATAGTAAACTAAAAGAATGGACACAAACAAAAAACCTAAAAGAAACCGAACCACAAATTTTATTTATTGAACTCTGTATAGAATTATTAAAAGATCGGGGGACTCTTGCAATAGTTTTGCCTGAAGGAATTTTTGGAAACCCTTCTTATGGTTATGTTAGAGATTATATTTTTTCTCAAGGAGAAGTTTTAGCAATAGTAGATTGTCCTCATGATTCTTTTATGCCCCACACACATACTAAAACAAGTTTACTTTTTTTTAAGAAAGGTTTTAATGAGAATAGGAAAAATATTTTTATGGGGAGGGTGAATAAATGTGGCTATGATTCTCGTGGGACATTGATGTTGGATAAAGGGGGTAATTTGATAGAAGATTTTTCAAAGAACATCATAAAGTATAGGGATTTTTTAAAAGAAAATTTAAAACAAACAAAAGATCATTTTACAGTAGAATTTAAAGATTTAAGAGGATCAGCTTTAGTACCAAATCATTATAATTTGGAATTGGATTCTCTTATTGAGAATAGTGAAGATGTTGATTTTATTTCACTTGGAGAATTGGAAAAAAGAGGAGATATTTCAATAACAAATATTCCTGCATCTACATCTAAACAAGAATATGGTTCTGGAGAAATACCTTTCATAAGAACTACTGATATAGGAAATGGAGAAATTCTGCATCCCACCATTCATTATGTATCTAAAGATGTTTTTGAAAAATATGGGAAAAAACAAAATATTAAAGAATTTGATATATTATTCGTTAGAGATGGTACTTATAGGATTGGAAAAAGTGCCATGATTTTTAAAGAAGATTTAAGATCACTAATTCAAGCTCATTTTAAATTAATTAGAGTTAATGAACAAGGAAAATTGGATCCCTTTCTTATTTTTTATTTATTACAACAGAAGATTGTACAAAAACAAATACAAAAAAATATATTTACTCAATCTACTCTGTCATCTATAGGGAATCGGGTTTATGATTTGAAACTCCCACTTCCTTCAAATCTTGAGGAAAGGAAAAAATTATCAAATTTTGCAAAAGAAATTTTAATTAATAGGAATAAATATAGGGGGCTTCTTAACTCTTCTGTTTAATTAACAAACATGACATTCAAACTATCTCCCTCTTCACTAAATCGAATGAAAGAATGCCCTAGATGTTTCTGGTTACAAATTCATAAAGTTTGGAAAAGGCCAGCGGGAATTTTCCCCTCGTTACCTTCTGGAATGGATAAAATATTAAAAATTCATTTTGACAAATTCAAAAATCAAGGTAAAATGCCTCCAGAAATATGTGAAAATAAAGAATGTTCTAACATGAAACTTTTTGATGATGATGAAAAAATGAAAGTTTGGCAGAGTAATTTCAAGGGGGTTTCATTTACAGATAAAAATGGAAATGAATTGCATGGGGCAGTTGATAATATTCTTGTAAAAGGTAAGAAATTGATTGTATTGGATTACAAAACTAGAGGTTATGCTCTAAAAGAAGATACTGCAGAACATTATAGGTTTCAGCAAAATACTTACAATTTTTTATTAAGAAAGAATGGATATGAAACTGAAGATTATTTTTTCCTATTATTCTATGTGCCAAAAGAAGTCATGGCCACTGGAGAAGTAATTTTTGACACAACTTTGGTTAAAATGGATGTTGATGTTAAGATAGTTGAAAAAACTTGGAAGACTGCACTTAAGATGTTGGATAAAGATTGCCCTACTAAATCTTGTGAATGGTGCAAGGAGAAATAATGGTAACAAAGGAAGAAGTTTGTGAATTAAACAAACACATTTTAGCAGTTAGTGGAACTTCTGCAGACATTTATGGAACACCTAATGTAGGAAATTTAGAGTATGCTTTGAATTTAGCAAATGATGAACAAAATCCAATAGACCAAGCTTCAATACTCACTCATGAGATAATAAGGAAACAACCATTTACTAATGGAAATAAAAGAACTGGACTTGAAACAGGGATAGCTATTCTTATTTCAGGAGGGCATAATTTTAATGCTCCTGAAGATGAAGTTATCCAATTTACGAATGCTGTTCAAGAAAAGAATAAAACAAGAGCAGAAGTAAAAGAGTTTTTTGAAGAGCATTCAGAATTTACAGATGAAAAAATAGATTTTACAACGATTTCTGGAGAAAATGTTATAAAATATAAGGAGATGTTGAAAAAATTAGATTAATCCTGTAAAAAAAGTAGCTTGAATTAACGACTTATTTTACAAAGCCAGAAACACCCAAAAATTTATAAACATTACTTCTGATCTAATTTATATTAAAATGGCCACGGTGTTTAGAGGGGTTTAATTAGAAAATGAGTAATGATTTTGAAGAAAACATGATAAAAATGAAAAGAGCAGAATTGGCAATATGCTTAAAGGAAAAGGATTGGACTCTTGTTGAAAAAGTGAGAGTTCTAAAAAGAGTTGGTATAGGATATAAGGAAATTGCTGATATTTTGGGTAGCACTCCCAACCACATATCTGTCTTATTTGCAAAAATCAATAAGGAGGAAAAAGAATGAGTGAAGAGTCTGAACAACTAAAAAAAATGAACGCAAAATTAGATATTTTGATAGCCTTGCAAATGGTAGAAGAAAAACCACATGTATTAAGAGAGAAAATAAGGTTATTGAGTGATCTCGGTGCAGAAACTCAGGAAATTGCCTCTATTTTACGAATTAAACCTGGACACGCAGCAAAAGAAAAAAGTTTGCTCAGAAAGAAAAATGAACGATAAGCAATTTGAATTAATATCTAAAAAATTAGATAAAATCATAGC
>CAZJVQ010000026.1:0-10978 GCA_964549605.1 Candidatus Woesearchaeota archaeon
TCAATACTTCTCCAGTTCTTCCCGAATTCTCATTCCTTTCGGTGTTAATTCGTATAGTCTTCCTGTCTTTTCTTTTGGATTTAAACACCGGGCAATTTTCCTTTTTTTAAAAGATCTCAGCACATCACTTACATTGTTCAAACTCAACTTAGTTTCTTCTTTTATCTGAGTAGGTATTTTTGCTTTACCGAGAGCCTTAATAATTCTCTTTCTTTGTTTTCCTCTTATAACCCATGTATAATCATTCTTTTTTTGCATTAATAAAAGTACAAATATGATATAAAAAGATTTACACTGAATTTATACCAAAATATTTATAAACTTTGACAAATTATAACCAATAATCTGCAAGAACATAAGACTCAAAAGAATACTTCGCGGGGCAACAATACTTATAAGTTAAGCAGGATTTAAACAATATCAAGATGGAATCTAAAGAAGAGACAATAATTCATGGCACAATAATAGAAGTTAATGATTATAGTAAAGTTGCAAGGCTTAGGGGAGAGGATAAAGAACCAGAACAAATAGTTAAAATTCTTCTGGATAAAATACCTGACGAAGAGTTGGGAAAACTCATGCTTGTGAAAAAGGTCGGTTTATTGATAGGGGGAGAAGAGTAGCAATGTTTTTTGTTTATTTTTTATACACATTCTTTCTATGTTCAAACTTCAACAAAATGAGCTCGCCTTTCCTTAATGCATAAATTAACCTAAAAGGTTTAATATAAAGAGCCCTTTCTCTTTTGGTGTATCTTAATGGTTTGCCAACTTCTGGGTTTTCTAAAATCTTTAAAATTTGTTTTCTCAGTTTTTGTGCATTAAATGAGTCAAGTCTTTTGGTCTGTTTAATGAATTGAGGAGAACGAGTTACTTTTCTTACCTCTTTTGTCATTCTATTCACCAAGACTTCATTTCTTTGAGAAACTCTTCTTTGCTAAGGGTTACCCCTTTCCCACTATCAATTTCCTTCCAAATCTTATCAAGTTCTTTCATCTCTTTCATTTCCTTTTTACTAAGTCCTTCCACCTCTTTTAATATTATGAGATCTCCTTTTTTGATTACTTTGAATGCACTACCTATTTCTAGACCTTTTCTCATAGATTCAGGTATTACAATTTGCCCTTTTGTGCTCAACTTAGTGATTTCCATGTTAAAGTAAGATTTTCTTACTATTTAAATATTCCGATTGTTTTTGTTATCTTTAAGATTTTTATATTTTGGATAAATTTTATTTATTTTTTGCAAATTTTCTGAAATCTTATCCAAACTTTTCCGTGTAGACTTTAAAGGAAAAATTAGATTGTTAATGGTGTTGTTAATGACGCTGTCGATGGTTTTGTTAACAATTCTTTAAACAATGTTGAAAAAAGGGGATGTAGTTGAAAATAGAATTATTAAAACTTTAGTTAAGAATCTTGGAAAGGGCTTAACTATAACAGAGATGGTTCGTGATTCCAAACTAACCCGTTCTGCAGTAAGAATCGCCCTTGCAAAATTAGAAGGTGCGAAGAAGGTTTCCATTAGGAAGATTGGAACAGCCAAGGTTTATTCATTAAATGAGGAAAATAAACAAATTAAAGTAGCATTCTTTATACTAACTCTTTTTTTCTTATTTACTATAAGTCTCGTGAATGTTATTGCTATAAATCCTTTAACAGGGATAGTCAGAGAAGAGCAAAGAGATCCGAATCAGCTGTTTGACATTAAATTTGAGTTAGATAGCTCTATTGTTTTAAACTTAGAAGATCTCGTTGCAAGAGTTACTTTCGAGAGTTTTGGAACAGAAACCACGCCTGTAAATCTGACATTTATAATCTTAGACGAGATAGGGAATCAGGTTTATCTGGAACAAGATTCTCTGATTGTTGAGACTGAGAATGTTTTCAGTAAAAAATTTGAAAATGCTGACTTGGAAATTGGAAAATATGTAATTCTCTTAAATACAATTTATAATGAAAACGTTGAGGATTCATTCTGGAAAGAGTTTGAAATTCGAAGCAGAGTGGGGAAATCTCTTGGTCAGTTATTTGACATTAAATTTGAATTAGAAGATTCTTTAATAACAAATACAGAAAAACTAGTTGCAAGTGTCATATTTGAAAGTTTTGGAACAGAACCAACCCCTGTTGATATGGAATTTGTATTTTTAGACGAATCAGGAGGAGAAATCTATAGAGAGAAAGATTACACTGTTGTTGAAACTGAAAAAGTTTTGACTAAGAAATTTGAGGGTTTTAGATTTGAAGAAGGGGAATACACTCTCGTGTTGAATACACTTTATAATGTCGATGTGGAAGATGAATTTAGGATGAAATTTGAAGTTAAGAAAGAAGAGGGATACCGTTTAGGATTCTGGATTTCCTGGATAATTATTGTGCTTTTGCTCGGCTTTATATTTTTTGTGTTGAGGAGACAGAGGGGGTTAAAATCAAATATGAAAAAAGATGAAAAGTAGATTTTAATTAATTCTCAGTGTACAGGATAAATTAATTCTGTTCTGGATAAAATAATTAGAATAATGGCAAAGAAATTATCGCGGAGTATTTAAGCCATTAATATTAACATTAATGTTGGCTTTAACAACAACGATACCGTTAATAAAATGAATGAAAAAATAAGAGGGAAAATTCTTAAAATTCTGAAAGAACAATCCAAAAGAGGTTTAACAATAACTGAATTGGTCAAAATTTCTAAATTATCCCGTCACTCTGTTATAACTGCTCTTACAAAACTCGAAGGTGCCAAAAAAGTTTCATATAAACAGACCGGCATGGCAAAGGTTTATTTTTCCATAGGAGGGAAAAAATGAATAACCTAAGGGTCACAAGAAAAATTGAAATAACACTTCAGACAGAAAAAGGAGAATTTGTCGTAGAGAAAGTTGAGCCAGTTTCTCCGAAAAATATGTTATTGATGAAAACAAAAAATAGAGGTGCACAACATGAATAAGAAAAGGAAAGAGGAAGTTTATCAGGTAACTGGCAATCGTAATGTCCTTTTAACATTTGGTCTTGTATTATTATTTAGCCTGCTCCTTCTAAGCCTGGCTTCTGCAACCCTTAATGTTTCTCTGTCAGATCAAGGTTCTCAGGTTACAAACACCAGTTCTGGTGCATTACTGACTTCTGGGAATTTAGTTGTTGCTATTTATGATGCTTTAACAGGTGGAAACCTGATTTATACAGAGACTTTTACAAATGCTATTGGCAATGGCTCCTGGAATGTCATGCTTGGGGAAGTAGTCAATCTTCCCTTGGAGTTTGGAAGAATTTATTATAAAGATTACACAATTGCAGGAGAAGATGCAAGCTTTACAAATGGAACAGGCCAGACAGTTGGAAGGCAGTTCTTTTATTCTCCTCTTGGTGATATTAATTCCAGCAAGTTATTTGGAGATATGATTGGAGCAACTTCTAGTACTGCTGGAGCAACTGGTATACTTCCTGCACCTACAGCAGGACAGCAAGGATTTTGTTTGAAAGGCGATGGAAGTTGGGGAAGTTGTTCTACTGACTTTTCTTGTCCAACAGGATTTACAATGATTCAGAATAATGGTTATCAAATGGGTTGCATGCAGAATGATGAGCAAGGAACTGGGGATTGGTCAACAGCAGCTAATTCTTGCTTTACTACTTATGGCGGAAGGCTCCCAAGTAATTCTGAACTACATGTTGCATTTCAGAATTATGCATTAAGTAATGAAAACGATGATAAGGAATGGATTGATGTTGTACTTGAGGAAACTGGGAGTCAAAGTGAAGGTGCATATTGGGATGGTCCTAACCTGAAATTTTGGGGGGTTTTGTGGACTACTAATACTTTGTCTTACAGATGCTTCATACCTGCTTCTGGAGGGGGTGGAGGAACTTTAGGTTATGTTTATATAGGTGATGTAAAAGATATGGATTATAATACAGGTTCTATAATTGAATTTGATTCAGTTAACGCAAGCCAGGGATTAATAACAGATATTACAGCTAATACCATAACCTTATTAGCTGGAAAAACATATATGCTTCAGGCTGGCATTCAAGGTGGTTTTAGTGGGATTGGTTCCTTTTCTTATCGGTTCTATGATGGTACTGCTTATGTAGGAACATCAGCAACATCTAATACAGCAACACAGGGTAGTGATAATGCAGACCAAGAAACAGCTTTTGCAATAGTAACCCCTTCTGTAAATACTGATTATACTTTAAAAATACCCTCGGCTGATGGCGCCCTTAATTCAATTTGGGTTGGTCAATCCTACATTTCTGTCATAGAAATAGGGGTTGGTGGAGATTCTGCATGGTCAGAGAACTCCACTTCAAATGATATTTATTATACTGGTGGGAATGTTGGGATTAATACCACAAATCCAGAAGCAGCGTTACATGTTTCTGGAGGGCATATTCTGTTAGATAATAACTTCCATTTACAGGGAAAAGATTCTGGTGGTACTCCTAGAACCCTAGTTGGAACAAACGGGGATGATATGTTGGTGGGAGATACTACAAGAACTGGACATATAAGGTTTTATGCAAATGGTGCTGAGAGACTGTTGCTAGCAAGTGGTGGTCAAGGATATATGGTAGGGTTGGGGGATAGTAATGCAGGACATTATATGTGCTGGAATACAGGAAATGGCGAACTAATGCATTCTGCAAGTACTTGTTCAGGTTCTTCATTAAGATACAAAGACAATGTTATAGATTATCAATATGGATTAAATGAATTAATGCGGTTAAGACCTGTTTCATTTGAATACAATTATGAAAAAGGTGTTGCAAGAAGCGGATTAATAGCAGAAGAAGTGGAGGATATTATTCCTGAGTTAGTGGATTATGATGAAGAAGGAAGACCTAATAGTTTGTTTTACCAGGACATGTCTTCATTATATATCAACGCAATCCAAGAACTAAAACAAGAAAATGATGCTCTAAGAGAAGAACTCTGCGAAAAAGATCCAACATACACTTGGTGTTAAGATGAAAACCAAAACAGAAAAAGGTGATATTGAAATGAAAAACAAGCACATAGTTGCTCATAGTGGGATTGGCACAAATTATCTTACTAGAACTTCACTGATTTCTTCATCTTCAAGATAATTTTATCATATTCAATTAGTTAAAAATGAATTCAAAGAAAAAGACTTTGCTAGTTGGGACTTTATTTCTAGCTATAGCTCTGCTTCTTAGTGTTTTTGCCTTTTTAGCTTCTACAGGTTCGTTTTCTGTTGGTTCGTATCACACAGGAAGTGCTGGAGAGACCGGCTCAACAACCAGTTTTACATTCAGAAGCACTACAACATATCAGCAGCCAGGTGATGGAGAAATGACAACTTCCAGCTATAGCATGAACCTTGGATGGCTGGGTCTTGGCACTTTGCAAATATCTTCAACAACAATATCTCCTTATGCTGTGATTAATGGTTCAAATGTTACTTTATCTATCTCTGCTAATAATGCTGAGAGTGTCTGGGCAACAATAACAAAGCCAGATTCAAGCCAGGAAAATTTAACCTTAACAAATAATGCCAACACCAACTTCACAAATACAACTCTCCTAAACAGATATAATGTAACTTTTTATGCAAATGACAGTTCTGGAGAAATAGTTAGTAGCATTCTTGATTATTTTGAGACATTTGAGCCAATCACATTTAATTTCACAGTAATTGACTTTACAGGTACAGGTGTTAATTCAAGCTGGGATCTTCTTTACAGGGATGAGGTTGTCGCATCAAGTAGCTCACCAACAGGAAATCATTCTATAACAATTCCAAATACACCTGCTGATTTAAGATTTAAAGATAGTACACAGAGATTACAGGTTATATTAAGAAATATTAATGTAACTATAGAAAATAATAAGCAATTTGGAGTAGAGAAACACCCTCAAGCAAGTGGATATCTTGCAACTTATGCAGTGAATAATACAGATAATTATGCTTTCACAAATTCAACAATAAGAATTTATTATGATGATTTAATTGGAAGCATAACAAACGAGGCTAATTTGCAGTTGCACAAGTGTGATAATTATGATTTTGCCGAAAGAAGCTGTTCTGGGTCATGGACAGATGTAACAAGCAGTGCAACACAGGATACTGGCAGTGATTTTTTCGAATATTTAACTACAACTTTCTCTGGATTCAGTATAAAGCAGTATGTTGCTCCTGCTGGTGGTGGTGGGAGAAGTGTAGAAGTCTGTGTTTATGATCTTAATTATGACTGGGCATGTGGTGAATGGAGCGGGTGTACTGACAATGTTCAGATAAGAGTTTGTAAGACAAGAAATAATTGCGGTGGTGTTTATGGAAAACCTGAAACAGAAAAAGATTGTGAAGGAATCCAATTGTTTGACATTTCTCTTTCATTAGATGATAGCTTTATACAGAGTTCGGATAAGTTATCAGCTGTTGTTACGTTTGAGAGTTTTGGAGATGTGCCCACCCCTGTGAACTTAACATTCATTATTTTAGATGTATCTGGAAATGAGATTCACAAAGTTGAAGATTCAATTACTGTAACAACAGAAGAAGTTTTAAGAAAGAATTTTAGAGGTTTGAATCTAGCTGAAGGAAGATATACTCTTGTTCTGCAAACGTTATACAATATTGATGTCTTTGACGAATTTAAGCAGGACTTTGAAATTGGAAAGGAAAAGAGAGGAATTACTGGTGCGGTAATTGGCTGGATAGGAGGTTCTGGAAAATGGTATATTATTGGAATTGTCGTCGGTGTTTTGATTATTATTTTGATATGGTTATTAGTCAGAAGAACCAAAAGAAGAAAGCTTTATGGGTATCATAGAGAAAAATCACCATCATTTAAAGGAAAGATTTTGGAAATTCTTCGTAGAGGAAGAGTAAGAGGTTAAAAGGAGGTAGAAAAATGAAAAAGAAATCTAAAAAAAGAAAAACTGTCTCTGAAGATAGAAAAGACCCTTTTTCAGCTGAAAAGAGAAAAGCCAGTTCTGAAGAAAAGAGAATAAGGAAGAAAAAAGCTGGTTTACGCCTAAGAATAGCTAAATCCGATCTTGTAGCATCCAGTAGAGCAAAGGAAAAATTAAAAACTTTAGGAGAAAACTTGCAGATCAAACATTCCCCTGTAAATAATGAGATAGAATCTTTAAATAATAAATTAAAAAAATTACGTAAAAAACAAAAGGATCTTAGCATGAAAAAAGCCTATTTGAAAAAAGCAATAGAAAAAGTAAATATTCATATAAAAAATATGCAGTCAAAAATTAGGGGATTGAAGAAGAATGTCCAGCAGGCGCAATAAAAGAAAAATCAGATAAGAAAAATGAAAAATGAAGTTGAAACATGCAACAAAAATATTATTATGGGGTTTTATAATGGTGGTCTTAGTTATAACTATATTTCCAGTTTTTGCCTTGAGTTTTGTAGATAATCAAACAGAAGAAAATATTACAGAAACCGACATCGTAGAGTTGCCAGTGTTGAATATAAGCAAGGCCAACATGACCTCTGAAGTTAATATTATTTTAAATGAAACCATGAATACTACTAGTACAAAATTAACAAACACAACAAAAACACTCGATCCGGTAGTGAATGAAACAGTTATTTTAGTCGATCAATTAGAATACATATATCAACACAAGATAATAACAAATACTTATGGGAATAAGTCAGAGAATCTTGTTCTTGGGCTAAAAGTTCTTAGAAAATCAAAAGAAGAATCTAAATCGATGTATGAAGAAGCAGAACTTAAACCTAATTTAAAATCAATCAGAAAAATAAGGTTCAATGATATAGAAATAATAAATAATACAATTTCTATTGGTATAGAAGAATTAAATAAACCAAATTTTGTTCAGTCTTATGCAATTGATCCAACCCATTTAAATTTCACAAATGCTAGTGTTACTGTTGTTGCGAAAGGAACAGAATTGTATAAATGCAAGGATTGGAATTTTTCCTTGAAAGAATGTTATGGGGAATGGAAATTGTTTAAAACAGGATTAATTCCTGGAGAAGAATATTCATTTATTTTAACTCCAGATGATCCTGCTTTTGGTGAAATTATAATAACCAATGCTCAGCATCTAGATTCTGACAGGAATTTTATCTCAGATATTTATAATGAAGTTAAGGAGAAAGATGGTGTTTGGTCTGAAGAAATTAATTCTGGTGAATATGTTAGGGTGACTTATGAAAAAAATTTAACAAATGGAAATGTTATTGATGTTTTTGTTCGTTCCCCCAGGGATGACTCTGGTGAGCCTGGACGTGGAAGTTTTGAAGTTTTTGTCGAGAAGGATGATTCTAATTTACTGGGAAGTTCAGGTTTTGTTGATTCAGCTGGTGGATGGAAGTATATTACTTTAGAGAGTGTGAATAATCCAACAGATACATTTGATTTTAAGATTAGTGGAAGTTTGGAGTTTGATTACATTCATGACGCTCCACCTAATTTAAGCTCTGTTATTCTCAATTCAACTCTTGGGACTAATCTTACAACAGAGAATCTGACAGTTTATACAGATCAGGATGATAATAGTTCTTTGAAGTTGATTTACACCTGGAAGAAAGACGGACAGTCAGCTAGTGTGTTAAACATGCCTTTTGAAGGGGGAAGTAATTCTAGTTTTACTAAAGATTATTCAGATAATGCAAATAATGCAACTGGTTTTAATGGTTCTTTATGGCAGAGCAATGGAGGATATGATGGCAAAGGAGCATATAAATTTAATAGAAGTGCTGAGACTTATTTTTCAGTTCCTGATTTTGCTTACCCAGATAATTTTACAATTAGTTTTTGGCTTAAAACTCCAGCACTTTCAGGCACATCATGGCATTATATATACAGTCATGGTACTTGGAATTCTTTTAATAATGTTAGAATTTATTTTGCAGAATCAAATGGAAATTTATTTGCTCAGATGAGGGATTCTAATGACGTTGCTGCAATGAGTTTGATCAAAGGAGGTCTTGATGATGGAAATTGGCATTTTATAACTTTAACTGTTGGGCAAGGCATAGGGGCTGCATTTTATGTTGATGGTGTTTTTGATAGTTCAAATAATACAGTTGGTACAGACGCCTTTAATCCTGGAACAGATCTTTTTATTGCAAAAAGGAGTGATTTAGCTAATAGGTATTTTAATGGATGGGTGGATGATTTAAGAGTTCATAATAGCATATTATCTTTGGACCAAATTATTTTACTAAATAATTCTCAACCCAATAAAATTCATTCTAGTGAAACTTCTGTTGGAGATGTTTGGCAAGCATGTGCTATTCCTAATGATGGAATTGAAGATGGAAATGAAGTTTGTAGTAATAATTTAACTATTTTGAGTCCTTCTTCAGGAAGTGTTTCAGTTAGGGTCAGCCAGAGCAGTGATGATGCTGAGGAGTCAGTTGATGGGCCATTTATAGGAGATACTGAGATAGATAGTTCTGATTTAGAAATGGTTGATGATCCTGATTTCCAGCAAGGAAACCAGACAATAGGATTAAGGTTCCAAAATGTTGATATTCCAAATGGGGCTGTTATAACTAATGCTTATATTGAGTTTGAAGTTGATGAAATTAATAGTGGTACTACAAATTTAAGAATTTATGGGGAGGATGCTGATAATCCTGCCACATTTTTTAATGTTGCTAATAATATAACTCCAAGAACAAAAACTACTGCTTTTGCGGCTTGGGATAATATTCCTGCATGGGATACCTTAGATGCAAAACAACAAACTGCTGATATTAGTAATGTTGTTAAAGAGATAGTAGACAGATCTGGATGGGTTTCTGGAAATTCAATGGTCTTTATTATTAATGGAACAGGCAAAAGAGTGGCCGAGGCATGGGATGGAGAGCCTGCAAATGCACCTTTGTTAATTGTTAATTGGACAACGATTTCTAATTCAGCTCCAAGTATTGATTCCCTTGTTTTGAATTCAACATCTGCTACTAATTTAACAACTGAGAACCTAACTGCTTATTCAACAACAAGTGATGCTGACAATGATACAGTTAAAGTTATTTACAATTGGAAGAAAAATGATCAGTCAACTAGTGTATTACATATGCCATTTGAGGGAGGTTCTACAAGCACATTTACTAAAGATTATGCTGGAATTGCAAATGGAACTGTTGTTGGTGCGACATATAATTCAACAGGAGGATATGATGGCAAAGGTGCCTATGAATTTGATGGGGGTAATGATTATATTAGTATACCCGACGGCGCGATGTTTGATCTTGATGCAAATGGAAACTACTCGTGGTCTTTCTGGGTAGCGCCGGATGGATTTAGTGAATTTTCTAGTATGTGGGGCCAGACGCTGCAAGACGGCAATTATTTGATTATATATGTGCACACAACAACAAGCACGAAGTGGGGTCCTGTAACTGCAGGCATTTCCGTTGGTTGGGAGAGCACCAATGGAGTCGATGAATTAGTAGTTCACACCACTGATAACGCACTTACAACAAACGGCTTTTATCATGTGGTAGTCACGTATGATGGTAGTAAGTCGCAGACAAGTCGCATTGCTATTTTTGTAAACGGTTCTGATGTGACAGATACTGGAGATGTTCTTTCACTAGGCACTTTGGGAAATGTTACACCTAACAACATAAGAATTGGTAACAATGCTGCGTTTGCAGGAGAAGAGTTTGATGGCACTATCGATGAATTAAAAATTTATGATCAGGGATTGTCTTCAGAACAAATCTCTGCATTATATAATAATCGAACTGATTTAATTGTTTCACAGGAGACTTCTATCGGAGATGTTTGGTCTGTTTCTGCTACTCCTAATGATGGGACAGAAGATGGAATAAGTGTTTTGAGTAATAATTTGACTGTTGTTTCTGACGGCCCTGCTGTTAGCCTAAATTCCCCTGAGCACAGCGTCACTCTTAATTCTTCACAAGTAACTTTCAATTGTTCAGCCACAGACGATAATGGATTGCAAAATATGACTCTTTATTTATCTGAATCTAATGGTTCTGTTGG
>CAZJVQ010000027.1:0-10444 GCA_964549605.1 Candidatus Woesearchaeota archaeon
ATAAACATATCTTCATGATAAAAATGATAAAAGATGCTAAAGAAGGGGAATGAATAATTTAGTTGTCTTAAAAGATTAAAATGAAAAAAGTTAACGGTGATGAAATGAGAAAGGCGTTGATTCTTGGCGCAGTAATCTCAGCAATTTTAATAATTTCTATGTTTTTTAGTAACTTGGGTAAAGAGGAGTATAATTGGCAAGAAGATCAAATCATATTAATGCAACACGAAACAGAGGGATTTTATGCTTGCTTTGGATGTAGCGTGCCAAAAGGAAGTGGACCTGCAATGTGCATTGATCCTGCTCCTGTAATGGTTTTTGTTGAAGAAACAGAAGAAAGATATTGTAATGGGGATTTTGAAGTTGTTGAAAAAACAAAGATTCTTAAATAAAGTAATAAAATCAGAAAGATGCAAGCAGAAATAATTCCCTTTGAAAGAATGATTTATCGGACTCTTGAAAGGTGCGATGAAGCGATAAAAATTTGTGATTATGAAGGAGCACAAATAATTCTTGAAAATGCAATGAGTCTTTATATGAAGTTAAAAAAGGACGATCCAAAAATAACTGGGTGCATAGAAGATTTGTCTTGTGATTTGGATTTTTTTAGAGATTTGGAGGAAGACATGAAAACATGGTAGGTCAAGTAGTTTATATGAAGGATTTCAAGGAAAAGAAAACTGAGGAAAGAATTATAGAAGCAATTGACAGAAGTGAAGAAGCGAGCGGTTGCGGGGATTTTTATAACGCAAGAGAATTTTATTGGACAGCTCATAATATTTATGCCGAATCGAAAAAAGAAATTTCACATATTTCTAACCGTATGAATGATTTAGAACAAGATTTATTTTTTCGTTAATATCTGAAAAATTAAAGATTAACCCAAAGCCTCGCGAAGAAAATCGAAATATCCATCACCATGTTTTGATAAGTGGTTTGGAATTTATAAAATTGTTGCTTGATAATGTTTTTATAGTTTGGAGGAGTTTGAATGAGATGTTAAAAAAAGAGAGAATCCTAGAGAATAGGCTCTTTTCTGAAAAAAAAGATCCCTATGAAACTTTTGAAAAAAAAGTTTTAAGGGCATTCTATTTAGAAAGGAGAATTATGATGGGTAAATTTAGTAAGGAAGAGCAATATCAATCCCGAGTTCAATATATTGTTTATCTTGTTTCTTGTTTAGAGTTTTTTCTTGAAGAGATATTTAAGAAATCTCTAGATAAAGAGATTATTCCTATTGGCAAATTAAAAAAATTAAATAAAATAAATCACTTGAAGTTTAGTCTAGAAGAAATTCAAGATATGAATAAAAATAAAATAAAATTATCTGAAGTAATTGCCGAAGAAATGAGGTTTCAAAACCCAAAAGATATGTCTTGGTTGTGGGTGTCTTTAGGGACTCATAAGAATTTTAAATTAATAATAAAAAATAGTTCAAAATTTAATTTTCCAGATTCATTGAAAAAAGGAGTAATTCCTTCTCAAAAAGAAATATTAAAATTTATGATGAAAAACTTTAGGGCAGAGTTTGCTTTACCTAAAACTATTGAAAAATTCAAAAGAATGGATAATACTGTAAGGCAAATGATCTCATTGAGACATAAAATTGTACATAAAGCACACACAATTAAGATGAAAAATGTTGAAGCATTTGGATATACTATGGCAACTATTCAACTTGCATTTTTTATAAATGAAGCCTATAAACTAAAAGTAAAATTAAAATAATCCACTCGCATTCCCCGCTTCCTTAATTTAAGGTTGGAAACTAGTTTCACCAAAGCGATTATAAAGAATGTTTTTCTATATTTTCCATGACAGAAAAAAAATCTGACTTTGAATTTTACGCTCAAGTGGCGGCAGTATTCTTTTTAGGCGCAATGCTATTATATCAAATAAACCTTCCAGCTACAGGAATGGTTTCAGCTAGTTCAGTAATACCTACAGGAATCCCAGCAGTTTACGGGGAAGAATTAGGAATAATGTATGATCACGTTTCCGCAAACAACGCTCAACAAGCAGATACAACAATTAGATTAATGGGAAACATAGACAGAACAGAAACATTAGAAGGTGAAGAATTAGAAAGATACATCGAAGTTCTATATAATCAAGGTGGCGGAATGTCATGTGAATACTGCTGCGGAGCAAAATCAATAATTTTCGAAGATGGAAAAGCTGCTTGCGGATGCGCACACTCTTACGCAATGCGAGGCCTAGCAAAATATCTAATCAAATACCATGGAGACGAATACACAGATGAAGAAATAACTGCAGAAGTCGGAAAATGGAAAGTTCTTTTCTTCCCAGGAATAATGGAAGGAAAAGCAGCAGCCATGGAAGCTCAAGGATTAGATTCTTCAAATTACTTCGACTTAGCAACTAACAAATACAGGGGAATAGAACAAGGAAAAGCAAATGGAGGAATGGTTGGTGGTTGTTAAATGGAATGTTGCGAAAATAAAAACAATGGAGGAACAATGGACGAGATAAAAATCGACTTGAAAAAATTCAAGAATATGGATATGAAGAAAGTAGTTCTTTGGGGAGTAATAGCTCTTTTAGGAATAGCAGTAGTTTACACAACTTTCTTCAAAGGTTCAGCTTCAAGCTTAGGTTTAGGTGCGAACGCAGGTCAAGCAGCAAGCGCTTATTCTGGAATGGTCGGCGGCTGTTAACTCTTAATTTATTGAGAGTTTTTTAATTTTTTTATTAGAAATATTTATAATACCTAATTCTTATATTGGTAAATGAAAAAGAGTTTGTTATTTGTTGGTTTATTTTTAATTCTAAGTTTAAGTGTTTTCGTTAGTGCTGAGTTTAATCCAAATACTGCAAATGATTGTGATGCTGTTTCAGATTGTGTTGTTCTTTATACGGAAGAGGGTGCAGTTGTCTCTACGAATAAATTAGTTGAAGAAGATTATAAGATCTGGTATTCTGAATTAATGGGGGCAGTATTTGTTTCTGAAAATCCATTAGAGAATACTTACGTTCCAACCTGTGCAAATAATCAATGTGGTGCTCTTTTGCAAGAAGAAGAAATTGAAGAAAATGTAAAATGTGTATTTGAATGGATCAGAGGTTGAACAAGAATGTTATTCCGCTGATTCTGGGGAGAGTAGATTTTCATGTGAAGGAGAAGAAACATGTACCATGGATGTAACAGGTTATTCTGGAGAAGAAATAACTTGGAAAAGTAGTTGTGGAGGATATGCATACACTAAAATAAATGGAGAAAATAAATATGCTGAATTTGATTGTACAGGAGAAATTGGGGGATCACTTCAAAATATTGGATGTTCGGATTCAGATGGTGGAAAGAATTATTATGTTCAAGGTAAAGTGGGGGCGGAAAATTTAGCAAATGGAATAGAATATGATATTTGCAATACTAGAGTAGATTTGGTTGGATCTTTAAGGGAATTTTATTGTGAAGATGGATTGGCTACGGAGACTAGGTTCTTTTGTCCAGATGGATGTTTTGATGGTGCTTGCATTGGTGGAGAAGTAACTGAAATTGAAATATCTGATGATAATTTCAGGTATGCAAAATGGGAATGTTATGATGGAACTTTTGAATCTCAAGGCGAAGAATCTTCTTGTAAACCTACTGGATTATGGAAAGCATATGCGGAGCAATTTTGTGTTGGAAAATGTTCAGAAGAAACTGGAAAATGTGGAGTAAATTCATTCTCAATTGGTGGAGAATGTTCGGACGGAATTGAATTAACTGAGGGAGGTTCTCTTGGAGGTCTAGGGGAAGTGCCATTAGAAATATATTTAAATGAACTTGAGAGGGTTGTCGGAGAATTATTAATTCTTGTTGGAGAGTCGGATTTAACAAATGTTATAGATTCATTAATATATGAGATAGAAGAAAATGCAGGGTTAAATGACAGAATAAAAATATTGGTTGAAAGACTTAAACAGTTGGAAATTCAACTTGAGAGTGATGATGAATTGAAATTATTTAACGAAGCAAAAAGTTTAACAAACAAGATTAAGGCAAGACTCAGCAGTGGAAGTTTTGAAGGAACTTCTTTCAGGGAAGACACTTTAATCTGTAAAAATTCTTGCCCTTTTGAGAATTCATGTTTACCTATTGGAGTAAGAACCGATGGAAAATATTGTAACATAAAGGGTGAATTAACATCCCAACTAGAAGGTGATGATTCATGTAATAATAGTTTTGAGTGTGGAAGTAACGTTTGCGTAAACAGCCAATGTATTGATGAAGGATTCATTAAGAAAATAATTAATTTCTTTAGAAATTTATTCGGCAGTAACTAGTTTCACCAAAGCGGTTATAAAGAATTTATCTCTTAGTTTTCTATGAAAAAAACTTATTTGATTATTTCAGTTCTCTTAGCAATAGGAGTTTTCTCAATGTTTGCATTCGGAGGAGAAAAAGTTTCAGGGATCCAAGCAACTTACTACAAATCAACAAGTTGTGGTTGTTGCGGAATTCATTCCCAATATATAGATTCAAAAGGATTTGATATTAAAATTAACAATGTTCAAAATATGCCTGCAGTAAAAACTGATTTTGGAGTCCCTTACGAACTTCAAAGCTGTCACACTGCAGTTATCGAAGGTTATTTTGTAGAAGGGCATATTCCTTTCGAAGCAATAGATAAATTACTTCTAGAAAAACCAGACATAAAAGGAATCGCTATGCCTGGAATGCCTTCTGGAAGTCCCGGAATGCCAGGAACAAAAACAGAAGATTTCGTAATCTCTGCAGTAAATCATGATGGAAGTTACTATGAATTCATGAGGATATAATGAAAAAACTTTTCTCTTTACTTCCCGTAATTTTTTCTTTAAATTTAGTTAGCGCCCATTGTCCTCTATGCACAATTGGCGCAGGAGCAGCAGCTGGTGCAGCAGTTTGGCTCGGAGTTAGCAAAGTAGTAGTTGCAATGTTCATCGGTGCCTTTGCAATGTCAATGGGAATGTGGTTTGCAAGAATTATTAAAAAACAATACATTCCATTTCAAAAAACCTTGATAGTTACCGCGGTATTTTTAACAACACTTCTTCCCTTAATGCCATTTTTCAAAGCAATAGGTCCACTATATATTCCTTTCATAGGAGAATATGGTTTGACATATGCATTTGATTACTCACTAGCAAGCAGCCTTTTAGGTGGTTTAATTGTTCTCACATCTCCCACAATAAGCAAGAAAATATCAGATTTGAGAAAAGGTAAGACAATATTTTTTCAAGGAGTTATACTAACTTTATTACTATTGATTATAATTGGGGGGACAATTCAACTCCTAATTTAAATGGAACCATTATTTCTAACACTAATTTCAATCACAGGAATCTTCTTAGTTATGTTAATCTTAAAAGAATTCCTAAGTAAAAAAATAAAAAAAGATTTCTGCGTAATTTGTTTAGCAGTTAGTCTCACATGGATTACTTTATTTTTATTATACTTAAATGACTATTTCCAAAATAAAACAATCCTCGCAATATTAATGGGTCAAACCGTTTTAGGATTATTTTATCTTTTCAATAAAAAACTCAAAGTATTCAAATTACCATTTCTACTAACCGGAATTACATTAATTTATTTCATATTAGAAAAAAATCTTGAAATAAGAAGTCTTTTATTTTTAGGAAGTTTATGGATTCTTTTAGGAGGAATTTATCTTTTCAAATCAAATAAAAAAATTAATTCAGTAATAAATAAATTAATCGAGTGTTGCAAAAATTGGTAAATAAAAAATACCTAATAATTGCAGGATTGATTTTGATTTTAGTCATAGCTTTTTCATTTTTTAGTTCAAGTTCAGTTCAATCAATTAATGTAGATGAATTCGAAAATATGATGAATTCTGAAGATGCTTTTTTAATTAACGCACATATTCCTTATCAAGGAGAATTAGAAAACACAGATTTGTTTGCAGAAGACTGGGAAAACATGGACACTTATCTAGATCAACTGCCAGAAGACAAATCTACACCAATATTACTTTATTGTAGAAGCGGACGAATGGCTCAAACATCCGCAGAACAACTTATTGAATTAGGTTATGAAAATGTTTACAATTTAGACGGTGGAATGAAAGCTTGGGAAACTAGTGGAAGAGGATTAATTTTTAAATAAAAGAGTTTTATTATATTAATAAAAAGGAGGAAAAAATAAATGGCTACACAAAAGTTAGATGAACGTGCGTTTGCATATACTCTAGCAGCTGTTTCCGCTGGTTGTATGGTACTGATAACTATATTTAGTTATCTTGGACTTTATCTTGGGGCTGTTGCCTCAATGATTAGATGGCATATGTTCTATACATTAGACCCACTAGGAATTATATTAGGGACTGCTGAAGCTGCCGTATGGGGATTATTTGCAGGATACGCTATTGCATGGATTTACAATAAATTAAGTTAATTATTCTTATGAAAAAAATAAGTATTGATGTAGAAGGGATGCATTGTGCAAGCTGTGCAAATAATATTTCTAAAAGCTTAAATTCAGTTAAAGGAGTCAAAAATGCAAACGTGAATCTACTGTTAAAAAAAGGTTCAGCTGAAATTGAAGATTCTGTTTCTGAAGATGAATTAAAAAAAGCAGTTTCTAAAGTTGGAAATTATTCTATCAAAAAAATCGATTACGAAGATTCTGAAAAAAAAGAAATGGATATGTCTAAAGGAGAACATGAAGGTATGAATCATGCTTCAGCAGATGATTCAGAAATAAAATCATGGAAAAAGAAAATGATTTTTTCATGGCTTCTTACAATTCCAATAATAGTATTAATGTTTTCCGAAAGATTATTTTCCCTAAATATTTTCTCCGAAGAGATACTCATATACACCACTTTAGGTTTAGCATTTCCTGTTGTTTTTATCATAGGCTGGAAAACAATTCTCGGAGGATTCAAAGGACTAAGACATCTTTATTTTAACATGGATTTATTAATTGCCTTAGGAACAATAATTGCATATTCCACAGGCGCTTTAATATTCTTTTTACCTATAAAAGATTACTCAGGAGTTTCAGCAATGATTATGGCCATTTTTGTAACTGGAAAATACATAGAATCAAAAGCTAGGGGAAGAGCAGGAGAAGAAATAAAAAAACTTCTTGAACTTGGCGCAAAAAATGCAATAGTAATTCGAGACGGAAAAGAAATTGAAATCCCAATATCAGAAATAAAAATTGGAGATATTATTTTGGTTAAACCCGGAGAAAAAATTCCAACTGATGGAATTGTTGTGAAAGGAGAAAGTGCAGTAGATGAAAGTATGGTAACAGGAGAATCCCTTCCAGTTGAAAAAGTTAAAGGAAAAAATGTTATTGGCGCAACTATAAATCAAGATGGAGTTTTGTATATCAAAGCAACCAAAATTGGAAAAGATACATTCTTAGCACATATAATAAAATTAGTTCAAGAAGCCCAAGGAAGCAAAATCCCAATTCAAGCATTCGCAGATAAAGTAACAAATATTTTCGTTCCAACTGTATTAGTAATTACCATTTTAACATTTCTTGGATGGTTTTATCTTACAGATTTAGCTTTAGCACTTGCAGCTTCAATTTCTGTTTTAGTTATCGCCTGCCCTTGTGCATTAGGATTAGCAACGCCAACAGCCTTAATGGTTGGTTCTGGAATGGGTGCAAAAAATGGAATTCTAATTAGAAAAGGAGAAGCAATACAAACTATGAAAGAAATAAGAACAATTGTATTCGATAAAACTGGAACTATAACAAAAGGAAAACCAGAACTAATGGAAATTTACTCTAAAACAAACGAAAGTTATGTGCTTGAAACAGCAGCAAATTTAGAAAAATTAAGTGAACATCCACTCTCAAAAGCAATTGTCAAAAAAGCTGCATTAAAAAGATATGAAGAAGTAACTAATTTTAAAATATTAAGGGGAAGAGGAGTTGAAGGAAAAATTGGAACAAGAGAAATTATTATTGGAAATACCTCTCTAATGAATGAAAGGAAAATTAATTTAGAAGATTTTGAGAAAAAGATTTTGGAATTTGAAAAAAAAGGATACACGACTTTGATTGTTTCTGAAAATGAAGAAATTTTAGGAATAATGGGTGTTGCAGATTCAATCAAAGAAGAATCTGTTCAAGTAATATCTGAGTTAAACAAAGCAGGATATAAAATTGTGATGATGACGGGAGACAACGAAATTACTGCAAAAGCAATTGCAAATCAAGTAGGAATTACAGAAGTCATTGCAAACGTTCTTCCAGATGATAAATCTAGAATTGTCAGAGAACTCAAGGAAAAAGGAATGGTTTCATTCGTTGGTGATGGTGTAAATGATGCTCCTGCGTTAAAGGAAAGCAATGTCGGTATTGCAATAGGAACCGGAACAGATATAGCGATAGAAGCGGGAGACATTGTTCTTGCAAAAGGATCTCTAAGAGGAGTTATTCAGGCAATAAGATTATCAAAAATGACTTTCGGAAAAATAAAACAAAATCTATTCTGGGCTTTCGCTTACAACACAATTGCAATTCCCGTAGCAATCGCAGGTTTATTACATCCAGTAATTGCAGAAATTGCCATGGCTTTATCCTCAATAACTGTTGTGGTAAATGCAAATTTATTAAGAAGTAAAAAGATATAAAAAAATGGAAGAAAAAAAATTCAAATGTGAAAATTGTGAAAGGGATTTTAAAAGTGAAGACGCCCTAAAAATGCATAACTCAAGCAAACATTCTCAGAAATTAAGTGAGAAAAAAACAACTAAAAAAAGTTCAAAAAAAATAAAAAATTGGTTCATCATTCTTTTGGTTTTTGGGATTGTATTTTATGGAATTTTTTGGATAATTGGAAACCTAGATTCAAATAAAGACCAAGTTGAAAACGAATTAACTTTCGATCCCCCGGTTGGTGAAATACATTGGCATCCAGTATTACGGATAACAATAAATGGCGAGTTACAAGAGATTCCTCAAGACATTGGAATAACTAACAACGTACATTTTCCAACGCACACACATGAAGACGCAGACGTGGGTATAGTGCATATGGAAAATCCAAACCCAACAAGAGAAACAGTAACTCTCGGATATTTCTTTGAAGTATGGAGAAAAACATTCAACAAAAATTGCATATTTGATTACTGCACAGATAAAGGAGAACTAAAGATGTATGTAAATGATGAAATTAATTCTGATTTCGAAAGATACTTTATGCAAGATAATGATAACATTTTAATAGAATATAATTCATTTAATTAATATGGTAAAATTAATCGAAAAAGACGGAAAGAAACGTTTCAAATGTGAAGAGTGCGGTTTCCTGTATGCAAGCAAAGGTTGGGCAGAGAAATGTGAAAAATATTGTAAGAACAACAAGTCCTGCAGTTTAGAAATTACAAAACACGCAGAACATTAATTATTTCTTTTTCTTACCTTTTTTCATTTTAGAGAAAATATAATAATATAAAATTGGTAAAATTCCTGCACTGTTAATTACCATAAGAACAACAAACCATACTGGAGATTTCTTAATAGCAGCTTTCCACATAGCCAATAATTTCCAAACCAAATCCCAAACAGAAATCGCGAAAATTAAAACTAAAGCCCAAACAGGCCAATCAAAACCATTCATAAGTAAATCATACATACAATAACAGATTTACTGAAGTTTAAAAATATTTAGATTAACCAAAATGTTCCGGAAGCCTATCCCTATTGTCCCTATAGAATTCAAGGTTCTCAACATTTGCTAAAATAATCTGATCAATTTTTGAACAATCATATATCTGGATCTTACTTCCATCACGCATTCTTTGCCTCATTCCAATAACCCCTTCCCCCAAAACATCTTGATAAAACTCAGTACCCATAAAAAATTCAATCTCAAAATTATCATTCACACCAAAATATTTTTCATCACAAACACCAATGCCAAAACCATTTTCATATGATCTTGAATCATTAACAGAAAGATAAATTTTTCCTTGCAATTTAGGCTTAAAATTTTTAATAAGAATTCCTTCAATTGTTTTTTCAGAAAGATCTTTTACTTCAAATTCTTTTAGATAAATGTCAACATCACATTCATGATCTATTCTTGCTATCATATTTAATCTGAAATTAAAAACCTTTTAAATATTTGTACAACTTTTTTATTATTCAGCTAGTTCCCTTTTCAAATCATAAAGAACTTCCAAAGTTTTGTCACCAAATCTTTGAGCATAAAATGAAAATTCTCTTGGTTTCTCAACCTCAGTCTTAAAACCAACCATGTATGGAGTTTCGGAATTATCCTTCACATAAAATTGTCTAAGAAATGATCTTTCCCACAATCCCTGGTTTAAATCTGTTAATGGATGAACCTCCATTCTCTCCCAAACTTCTATAGACGCAGAGTTTGTTCTTTCACCAAAACAATAATCTCCCTTACTAACCATTATAGCAAATTCGCTTTCAATATTTGCAAGTCTAACA
>CAZJVQ010000027.1:10454-10914 GCA_964549605.1 Candidatus Woesearchaeota archaeon
ACATTTCTTAACCTGGACTCCAACTTATTTGCTATATCTTTAAATTTCTCAAAAGAAATATCTTCATCCATTTCAACAGTAAACCTTTCATATTCATTCATAACCCGATTGATATAAATTTCTTTTTAAAGATTTATATTCTCCAGAATATGTTCTTAGACGATGCCTACTCGTGCCCTTTAAGGTATGTCAATGGCTTTTTGGTGTAATCACCTTTTCTTTCTCCGCGATGCGTACTTGTGACCCTTGGGGTTATGCCCAATCGCACTACTAAAAAATAGTTATAAATATTTAAATAGCAATTTTTCATGAAATAGATAATCTACAAGTTATAGTAATAAAGAGATGCTAGACATACAACATATTGTATGTAAGATAATTTCAATGAGATGCCCATATTGTTCAAATACAACATCCAAGGTAACGGATAAAAGAGATTCAGCTATTGGAACTCGTAGAC
>CAZJVQ010000028.1:0-10774 GCA_964549605.1 Candidatus Woesearchaeota archaeon
TATCTTACCATCTCAAACCTTGGCAAATCTTCTTGAACAATATTTAGGGAACTATCCCTCTTAACATTACTAAAATTCTCGTAATCTCTACTTGACAAAAGATTTATTGCAATTCCC
Organism: Candidatus Woesearchaeota archaeon; assembly: GCA_964549605.1. Lineage (GTDB taxonomy): Archaea > Nanobdellota > Nanobdellia > Pacearchaeales > GW2011-AR1 > CAZJDG01. The sequence goes on from CAZJVQ010000028.1 coordinate 118, forward strand.
TCTTTACCAGCTCTTGCAGTTCTTCCGACTCGATGAATGTAATCGTTACTTGTTTTCGGAATGTCATAATTATAGACATGCGAAACTCCAGGAATATCCAATCCCCTAGCAGCAACATCGGTACAAACTAACACCCCGACTCCTTTCCCCAAAAATTCTTGCAAAATATGACTTCTCTTTTTCTGATCAAGACCCCCATGAATCGCTTTAGCATTAATTCCAATATTCTCCAAATTGTCCGCAACAAAATCCGCATTTCTCCTAGTACTACAGAAAACCATAACCAATCCAGCTTCCTCTTTTCTCAAAAAGTGAACAAGCAACGAAAATCTCTGATTGTCCCCAACATCATAAAAAACCTGCTTCAACTGCGAAGGATCAACATAAGACTTAACAGAAACTTCTTCAGGATTATTAGTATACTTCTGAGCCAAATGATCCAAGTCTCCAGAAATTGTGGCAGAAAACATCATAGTCTGTCTCTTAGAAGGACATTCTCTAATAATATTCTCAACATCATGATGGAATCCCATATCAAACATACGATCAACTTCATCCAAAACTAAAAATTTAACATAATCCAAATTTATTGTTCGCCTATTCATATGATCCAAGATTCTTCCAGGTGTCCCAACAACAACATCAGCAACAGCCAATTTCCTAATCTGAGGTTCAATATTAACTCCACCGTAAATCGCTAAAACGTTTAACTTTTTATTCTTAGAGAATTTTCTAATTGAAGCAGAAACTTGATCCGCCAACTCTCTCGTTGGAGTCAAAATCAAAGCCTGAACATTTTTGTTAGGTTTCAAATTTTCAATAATCGGAGTTGCAAACGCAAGAGTCTTACCACTTCCAGTAGCAGAACCTCCAATAAGATCCCTTCCTTCCAAGAGTAGAGGTATCGATTTTTCCTGTATCTCAGTGGGTTTTTCGATGCCTTCAGCTTCTAACGCCTTTAACATTTCATGGCCTAAGCCAAGTTTTTCAAATTCATTCATTTTCTAAATATGTCTGGACTAATCCAGTTCATTTATTTTAATATCAAGAATTAAATCTTGAGTAACAAGCCCTTTAGGATGTACCCAAGAACTTCACATAGTTTTCGACTATTATTATATAATTTCATCCCAATTTCGATTTATAAAGCTATGTTTCCTATTCACAACACTTAAAAATTCCCAACCGCTTCTTTGATTATAAAAAAGATGGCCAGTAAAACAATTTCGAGTAAAGAATTAATAAGGAAAACTAAAGAGAATGAACTACAGGTGGAGAAAAATATTAAAAAAGCTGGGAAAAGGATCATTATTTCTTTTTCAATTGTAATTTTATTAATTATTGCTAGCTCAATCGCATTAGTATTTTCTATAAATAAGATCGCCACGAGTGACGAAAATTTAGTTTATAAGATCTTGAAACCCCTAATTCTGATCATTGGTACTCTATGGATGTTTTATGCGTTTACAATATTAACGAAAACATTTAAGGAGGAATACAAAATAACAAAATTATTTAGACAGGACTATGAACTTTTTTTAAAGAATTTAAAAGATAAAAAAGATGGCTTCGAATAAAGAAATTCAAGACATGGCGAACGTTTTAAGACGCGATGTTGCAAAAATGACAACGGCAGCAGGAAGCGGCCATCCAACTTCTTGCTTTTCTTCAGCCGAAATAATGTCAACCCTATTCTTTGACGAAATGTCTTACGATACAAAAGACCCAAACAATCCAGATAACGACGAATTCATTCTAAGCAAAGGCCACGCAGCCCCAATTCTATACGCTTCATTAAATCGAGCAGGTTGCATAAAACACAACATACTCAAACTAAGAAAATTAACATCCCCTTTAGAAGGTCACCCAGTTCCCCGTTCCCTAAGTTGGATAAAAGTTGCAACAGGTTCTCTAGGACAAGGATTAAGCGTTGGAGCAGGAATGGCAATAGCAGCAAATCTACAAAAAAGAAAATTCATGACTTATGTTTTAATGGGAGATTCAGAAGTTGCAGAAGGTTCAGTTTACGAAGCACTAGAAATTGCAGCACATTACAAACTAAACAATTTAGTAGCAATAGTTGATGTAAATCGTTTAGGACAAACAGGAGAAACAATCCTAGGACACAATCTCATTTCCTACAGACAAAGATTTAGAGGATTCGGATGCAACGTAACAACAATTAATGGACACAACATACAAGAAATAAAATCTGCCCTAACAAATGCAAGAAAATCAAAGAAACCAACAGTAATTCTGGCAAAAACCTTCAAAGGAAAAGGAGTTAGCTTTTTAGAAAACAAGGAAAACTGGCATGGAAAAGCTTTAAGCAAAGATGAATTAAGTTCGGCCCTAACAGAATTACCTGATCCAAAAGTCCCAAAAATAAAAATCCCCAGACCAAAAAGTGTTAAATTTAAATTTTCAACAAAATCCTTCCAACCAAATGAATACGAATTAGGGGATGAAGTTGCAACGCGAGAAGCCTATGGAAAAGCTCTAGCAAAATTAGCCGAAAAAAATTCAAATGTAATTGCAACAGATGGAGAAGTTTCAAATTCAACAAAAGCAGGAGAAGTAAAAAAACTAACGCCAAATCAATTCATTGAAGGATTCATAGCAGAACAGAACCTTGTTGGAATGTCCTTAGGATTAAGCAAAATGGGATTCAACGTGTTCGCTTCGAGTTTTGCCGCGTTCCTATCAAGAGCTCACGATCAAATCCGTATGGCCGCAGTTTCTTCAGGAAGTTTTACTTTAAGTGGATCTCACGCAGGAGTCTCAATAGGGGAAGATGGCGCTTCACAAATGGGATTAGAAGACATTGGAATGATGCGTTCACTTCCAGATTCTGTAGTTCTTTATCCAAGCGACGCAGTTTCAACAGAAAAATTAATCCAATTAAGTTCCAAATTAAAAAAAGGAATAAGATACATAAGAACAACTCGTTCCAAAACTCCAGTTCTTTACAAAAACAAAGAAAGTTTTCCCTTAGGAAGTTTCAAAGCTGTAAAACAATCCAAGAAAGATAAGGTAGTAATTGCTGGAGCCGGAATAACAACACACGAAGCAATAAAAGCTTACAATGAATTACAAAAGAAAGGAATTAATGTTGCCGTTGTAGATTTGTATTGTATAAAACCATTCAATCATAAAAAATTTGAAAGCTTTGTAAAAAAACACGGAAACAAATTAATTGTTGTTGAAGATCATTACAAAGAAGGAGGAATAGGAGAAATGCTCTCAGAAGGTTTAGAAAATTCAAATATTAAAACCAAACATTTGGCAGTTTCAGAAATTCCTCATTCTGGAACAATGGAAGAATTACTAGATAAATATAAAATTAATTCGAAAGCAATTATTAACGAAGCCAAGAAAATTTAATCAAAAAGTAAACTAGCTCCAAGAAGCCCAGGATTTTCTAATGTACTCCATTTTATCTCAGGAGTTTTAGGTAAAAAATTATATTTTTTTGTATTATTTCGAACGTCTTTCAAGAATCCAGAACCAAGTCTCCTCATTCCCCCTCCAAGAACAACTATTTCTGGATCAAATACTGAAACTAAACTTGCAATACCTTGCCCAACATAATCTGCAAGCTCTTTTTTTATTTTGGCTGTTTTTGAAGATTTGTCTAAAATAAAATCTTTAACAGATTCTTTTCCAATCATTCTCTTAAGAGCATTACTCGAAGCCAAATATTCAAAATCTTTTTTATTATTAAGAATTATATGTCCTAATTCTCCCCCAGATCCTCTACCTTTGTACAACTTCCCATCAATTATTATTCCTCCTCCTATCCCAGTTCCCAAAGTAAGAATAAAGAAATTTTTTTTCTTAACACCATATTTTGCTTCTGCAAGTGCAAAACAGTTAGCATCATTTTCAATCACAACTTTTTTATTAAATTTCTTCTCTAAATATTTTTTCAAATTAAAATTATTAAATGGCAAATTTGGGGAAATCTTAACAATCCCATTTTCAATAACTCCTGCGCAAGAAACTCCAATTTTTCTAGTATTTTTATTTACACATTTTCCAATTCCTTCAACCATATCTTTCAACAACTCATCCTTATTTTGCGAAGTTTCTTTTCTAGTAAAATCAGAAATTCTCTTGTTCTTAACACGAGCAGTCCTCAAATGAGTTCCACCCAAATCTACAACCGCCACCTCACTTTTCATAACACTTTAAAACACTTTTATCTTATAAATCTTATTAGAGATGATGAAATCAAAAAAAATTTTAATTTTCTTAGATAGAGATGGAACTATTATTTATGATAAGAAATGTTACTATGGTAGTCAAAGGAATTGGAAATCGCTTATAACACTTTGTCCAGGAGTTGCATCCGGAATAAAACAATTAAGAAAGATTCCAAATTCAAAAATATATATTGCAACAAACCAACCAGCAATTGCAGTAAAAGAATTACCTTTGTTAACCTTGAAAAGAGCAAAAGAAGTAACGAAATTTGTGATGAATAAGTTGAAACAAAAAGGAGCAAAAATAGATGATTATGAAGTTTGCGAACACGCCCCAGAATTTTATGTAAAATCTCATTCCCAATTCACATTTGATAAAAAACTAATTGGAGATTTTAATTGCATGAAACCTAAACCAGGAATGTTAAAGAAAATTATGAAAAGGGAAAAATTATCTGAAAGTGAAGTTAAAATTTATGTTATAGGAGATCGAATCAGCGACGTTAAAACAGCGTTTAAAATGAATGGTTATGGAATTATGATTCCTTTTAGTAAAGAATCTAAAGAAAAAGCAGAATTCAAAAAAATAAAGAACAAAAATAAATATCTTGCAAAGAATTTTTTGGATGCTGCTAAATTTATTATTCAAAAAGAAAATAAAAATTAATCAAACTGTTTACAAATCTCTTTCATTATGATTGGTTAAAAAGGATATAGTTTCAAGATATATCCTGCAACAATTAATAAAATACCTGCAGCACCCATAAGTTCCTCAAGATATATCTCTTTCATAACTTCAGTGTCTATTTTATGTGCTTTTCTTATTTTCATATGCACTAAAATAGCCATTACCGCAACTAAGATTTTTCCAACAAAGTCAAACGTTATTGCCCAAAATGGAATTCCAAATTCTATCATTTTAATTTATATTTTTTGTAATTTAAACAAAAATTTTTATCCCCTTGCTGATGTTTTTTATAAGTCTCGTCAATAATTTTAATAGCTTCTTTATAATTTTTAACAACAAATAATGAAGTCAAATCTTTTTTACTAATATATTTGCTTCCAAGAGGATATTTCTCAACCCATTTCAAAAAAGGTGGCCATTGTCTTCCAACAAGAATTATTGGAATGTGACATATGTGTTCTACTTGCATCAATTGCCAAGTATAAAGTAATTCCAACAAAGTTCCAACACCTCCAGGGGCTACAACCACAACATTTGACAAAGACATAAAATAATCTAATCTTTTAGAGAATCTCTTAAATTCTTTTGAGATATCTATATGTTTATTTAATCCTTGTTCAAGGGGAATATTAATTCCAACTCCAATGGAACGCGCACCAGTTTTTTTACTTCCAGCTTTATGCCCACTGTTAGCAGCTTTCATTAAACCTGGACCCCCTCCAGTAATTACATCAAATCCCCTTTCTCCAAGATTTTTAGCAAAAGAATTAACTTGTTTGTAAATTTGATCATTTCCCTTTATTCTAGCAGATCCAAAAATAGAAACTCTAAAAGTTTTCTTTTTTGGTTTATATTTGTCTTTAAGTTTATTCATTTTAAGCTTTTCAAAATTTTATCTGGATTTTTTGATTTTGCAATTGCAGAAGCAATCAAAACACCATCACAACCAAGTTTCTTAGCTTCAACAATATCCTCTTTTGAATTTATTCCAGCACCGCATAATGGAATTATTCTAGAGCCTTTTAGTAACTTTGCAAATTCTTTAACAGATTTCGCATTATATTTTGTAATTGATTTTCCAGTAGAAATTAATTTTGGATCTTCAAAGGCTATGGCATATGGTTTTAATTTTTTATATTCTTTAGCTTCTTTTAAATTTTTAACACACAAAATAATCTTAAATCCTAATTTATTTGCTCTTTGAATAGTTTTTTTTATGTATTCATTTTTTATTCTATGTTCAGAATGATTCAACAAACTTCCTTTGGCTTTAGCTTGTTTCAAAGTTTCAATATTAATGTATCCAGTAGTCGCAGGCTTGTCATTAAAACCAACATGCTGAGAAAACACTTGCAATTTAGTATAATACTCGATTCCCCGAACGTCTGCAGCAGAAACAGCAACGATAGCTTTTGGAAGATGCTTCTTTACTTTTTTGGCAAGATCTAAAGCTGTCTTACCATAAACATAATTTTTGAAATTTATAACTATCATTTCATCCTCTTTTATATTTAATAATAGATTTTGCAAGTTTTAAAAGTTACTACAAATGATCTACAGAGTTCAACAATTTTGCTTTATGATTCCCATTTTCTTTTATATCAATAATTGAAATAGCAGTGTTTTTTGCACGATATTTCTTATTGTCATCTTCCAAATCTCTTTTGAACAAATCCATCATTAATGCGAATTTAGTTCCTCCATGGATTACTAGCAAAATATTTTTCCCTTTTTCTTTCTCAAATAATTTTTTAACAAAACCAGATATTCTCTTTCTAACTTCTGAAAATGATTCAACTCCGGGAATTTTTAAAGTGTTAAGAGTATAACCTTTTTCTTTGAATTCACTAATCATCTCTTCTTTCTTTTTTCCTTCAAATCTTCCAAAATTCCTTTCCCTAATTTCTGCAGTATACTCTATAGGTATATCTTTATGTAATTTTAAGAAAGGAGCAATTGTTTGCCTACATCTTTTTAGATCAGAGCAATAAATTTTGTCAATAGGATATTTTTCAAGTCCTTTAGCAAGTTTCTTTGCTTGTTCTCTACCAAGTTTAGATAAATTCGTATCTGAATGACCTTGAAGAAGTTCTTTTTTATTCCAAGGAGTTTCCCCATGCCGCGTTATTAATAATCTCATTTTAAATTGATTAAAGAAAATTTCGAGAAGTTTTAAAAGTTACTAATGTTTATTCTATAAAGGTGACATGGTTTTCAATTTATTAACAGCATTAGCATTCTTGCCGTTCGTAATGATTTTCTTTTTAATTGTTACAAAAAGGTGGCCAGCAATAAAAGCTATGCCGTTAACATGGTTTGTTACAGTTTTAACAGTATTAATCTTTTGGAATCTAACGCCAATTTTTGTAGCAGCTTCTTTTTTGAAAGGATTTTTTGTCGCTATAGAAATAATGCTGATAATTTTCTGGGCAGTTTTCTTTCTTGAAGTTTTAAGGGAAAAAGGACAAATCAAAAATATTAATTCATTTTTCTCAGTAATATCCAATGACGCAAGAATCCAAGCAATAATAATCGCGTTCTTATTTGGGGGATTGATCGAAGGTGTTGCAGGATTCGGAGTTCCAGCAGCATTAACGGCTCCATTATTAGTTTCAATAGGATTTAGCCCAATTCTAGCAGTCATTGTAGCATTAATCAGTAATTCTACTCCAGTTAGCTTCGGAGCGGCAGGAACACCAATCTTATTGGGGCTAGGAGGATTGGGACTAGAAAAAGAATTGATAATGCAAGTGACAAAACTAACAGCAACCTTCCACGCAATTGCAAGCTTGATAATTCCTTTTTCAATAGTCTTTCTAGTTAATTGGTATCAGAACAAAAAAACAATAATAAAAAACACAATTGAAATAATACCATTCATGCTTTTCGCTTGGGCAGCTTTCATAATACCTTACCTACTTGTAGCATATTTTATAGGGCCAGAACTTCCTGCAATTGTCGGAAGCTTCGTTGGAATTTTATTAGCAAGCACAGCTGCACATTATGGTTTCCTAGTCCCAAAGAATATAGTCCAGTTCGCAAAGAAAAAAACAAACTCCAAACCCGTTTTATTAAAATCTCTAAAAGTGTTAGCCCCTTATTTAATAATTATTTTATTACTAACTTTGTCTAGAACAATTCCTTTATTGAAAAATTATCTGAGTTCAATTTCTTTAAATTGGGAAAACATTTTTGGAGCAAATATTGGATACAATTTCCTTCCATTTTACACACCTTCATTTTATTTTTTAATTGCAGCATTATCTTGCATTTTTATTTTCAAAGCAAATCTTGCAGAAGTAAAGATCGTTGCAAAAAGAACTTTCTCGAGGGTAAAGATAGCTGCATTGGCTCTTATTTTCACAATTGCTTTAGTACAACTATTTTTAGTTTCAGGAAGCAATACTTCAGGAATTCCTGGAATGCATTTAATTTTGGCAGGATTTTTTGAATCTTTGTTCAAACAATCTTTCGTTTTTATTTCCCCATTCATCGGAGCGTTTGGTTCTTTTGTAGCAGGAAGTAACACAGTTTCTAATTTGTTGTTCGCTTCTTTCCAAATGGAAGCTGCAAAGGGCTTGGGAATTTCTGTAGCAGTAATTTTAAGTTTGCAAGTTGTCGGAGGAGCAATAGGGAATTTAATTGCAGTACACAATATTTTGGCAGCAAGCGCAACAGTTGGTTTGAAAAATCAAGAAGGAAACATAATACGAAAAACCATTATTGTAATGTTGATTTATGCAACAATAGTTTCAATAGCAGGATTCTTAGCAATACAGTTTATTTAGTTAAAAACAATTTTCTGAAGCTTCTTTGTAAGCTCTAATGGTTTTGGGTGTTGCCAAACATTTCTTCCAATCGCAGAACCAATTGCTCCAGATTTCATAATGTCTTTAACTTCTTTCAAGAAAGCAGCTTCAGATTTTTTACTTCCTCCAGAAATAACTATCTTTGTTCTTCCTGCAGATTTAACAGCCCATTGTAAATCTTTAACTTTTCCGTTCCATTTCATTTTTACAATATCCGCCCCAAGTTCTAAACCAGTACGAGCAGCATAAGCCATCATCTCTCTAGAAACATCATTTTTAACAGCTTTTCCACGAGGATAAATCCAAGTTATAATCGGAATTCCTTTAGCATGAGCAACTCTTTCAAGTCTTTCGAAATCTCTAAACATTCTCGATTCAAAAGCACTACCGATGTAAATTGTGTAACCTATGGCACTTGCCCCAAGTTTAATTGCTTCATCAACAGTTCCAAGGGGAGCAGAATACGGCTCACCCTTGTAAAGTTTAGTTCGCCCATTTAATTTAAGAATCAATGGAACTTTTGATTTCTTTATTTCCTTTTGATATTTTTCAGCAATCCCCTTCCCAAAAACAACACCTTGGTATTTTCCTTTTTTTGCAATATCTAAAATATAAAGCGGATCAACATTCTTATCGTTGAAGTCACTTTCTGGCCCGTGTTCTAATCCTTGATCGTAAGCCAAATAAAGGGCTTTCCCATTTCTTAGAATTTTATTTAATTTTATTTTCACCATCTTTTTACATAAAAACCAAAGAACGATTATTTATAAAATTTAGTCATCAGACAACCACATTCTTTTTTCATGAAATTATCAACAACTTCTATCTTGTGGGGGCTTTTCTTTAAGAAGGTACTTATATCAATATTAATTATTCTATTCATTGGAGAAACTTCTTTCAATGTAAGACCATAATATATTTTTTCAATTCTCGCAAAACAAATAGCAGAAAGACACATGATACAAGGTTCGCAGGTACAATAGATTTCACAACTATCTAATCTTTTAGAACCAAGTTTTTGTCCCGCCTCCCTAATAGCATTTATTTCCGCATGACCAGAAGCATCAAAAGTAGTTTTGCCAGTATTGCATGCAATTGCAATTATTTCTCCTTTTTTAATTATCACCGCTCCACATGGAAGCCTCTCTGAAGATTTTTTTGCTTCTTCAATTGCCAATTTCATAAATTTCTGATCCATAATTTTGTTACTTATTATTGATATTTAAAATTAATCTAAGAACTAAATTCTCTTAAATGTTTCATCTCGCCAAATTTTCTTTCTTAATTTTACCAGAAATTACTGATTTGACATTATCAATCGTCGTCTCTAGTATTCTTCCCAAAGCACCTTGAGTATTAAATGCATTATGGGGAGTAATCACAACATTATCATATTTCAATAGTTTATGATTTTCTGTAAGCGTACTTCTTTCTTCCCTAGTAAGTCTCTTTCTAGGTTGTTTCTTAAGTAAATCTTCCTCCTCAAGAACATCCAATCCAACTCCTGCAAGAATCTTATTCTTCAATCCATAAAGTATAGCAGTTGTATCAACCAAACCCCCTCTTGCAGCGTTAATTAAATAAGAACCTTTTTTGAATTGTTTAATATTCTTCATGTTAATCATGTGGTGTGTTTGTTTATTGTAAGGTGCGTGCAAAGTAACAACATCAGATTTTCTCAACAATTCATTCATTGTAGAATATTTGAATTTCAATTTTTTTGCAAGTTTTTGATCCCTATGTGGACTAAAAGCAAGAACTTTCATTTCAAAACCATTAGCCATTTTTGCAACATGTCCTCCAATTCTACCCATACCAATTATTCCAACAGTTTCCCCCATTAAATCTAAACCTTCCAACCCATCAAATGAGAAATTTCCTTTTCGAGTTCTATCGCAACTTCTTAAGATATTTTTGAACAAAGCAAGAATTAACGCAAATGTGTGCTCAGCGAC
>CAZJVQ010000029.1:0-10481 GCA_964549605.1 Candidatus Woesearchaeota archaeon
AAGGAGTATTGAAAAAATATGTTTAAAGGGTTCTCTTCTCTTTTTTTTCATAATTAAAGTAATTAAAAGAAACTTTTAAAGCTATCTCAATTTCAAAGTTTCTAGAATTCTTGGGACGCTTGTTTCAACTCTTTGTAATTTGTAGAGGCTTGACGCTAAATCTAAAGATTTTGAAACTTCCCCATGATTGACGATTATTCTTTTTGGTTTAGGATTAATTCTGCTGAAGAAAGACATGATTTCATTTCTTCCGGAATGTGCAGTTAAACCTCTTATAGTGTTATGCACTTCTAAATTTATGTGAACTGTTTCTTCTTTTCCATCAACTACCATTTTTGTTGTTTTTAATCCTTCTTGAATTTCTCTTCCTAAGGAGCCTCTACCTTGATAACAAACAAAAATTAATGAATTTTTTTCGCTGCTTGAAAATTCTTTTAAATATTCTACAGAAGCTCCTCCAACTAACATCCCACTAGTTGCGAGAACTACACAAGGACCACCTTCACAAACTTCTTTTCTTTCTTGGTGAGAACCTACACGAGAAAAGTTTTCAGAAGTAAATGGATTTTTATCTTGAAAGGTTAAAGCTTTGATATTATTGCTTAAAAAATCTGGATAAGCCGTATGTATGGCATTAATATCCCAAATCATTCCATCGATATAAACTGGAACTTTTTCAATTTTACCATTTTTCATAGCATCTTCAAGAATAAGCATTGTTTCCTGAGATCTTCCTAATCCTAATTCTGGGATTAAAACTTTTCCACCTCTTTTTATAGTTTTATTAATCAAACTTAAAAATTCTTCTTCTGCTTCTTTTCTTGGGGGTAAAACGTCTGCCTTTGATCCATATGTTGATTCTGTTATAACTGACTCTAGTCTCGGGAACATTGTCGCTGCAGGATCCAAAAGCCTAGTTTTTCCATATTTGTAATCTCCAGTATAAAGTAAATTATGTGATCCATTTCCAATGTTTATATGAACCATCGCGCTTCCCAAAACATGTCCGGCATTGTAAAAAGTAATTCTTATGTCTGATGTTACATCTGTGACTTCGTTATAATTCAAGCAAATACTATGTTTGACCATTTCTTTTATATCTGTGGAACTGAACAAAGGTTTCTCTGCTTGTTTGTAGGAAACTCCTATGGCATCTAAAGCGAGTAATGCTGCAACATCTCTTGTTGGGGGAGTCATGTAAATTGGTCCCTTGTATCCCATTTTGTATAAGTAAGGTACGAAACCAGAATGATCAATATGTGCGTGACTTAAAATTACAGCGTCTAATTGATTTAAATCAAATTCTGGGATATTGAAGTAAGGAAATTTGTGTTCTCCGCTAGATGAAACATCTATTCCGCAATCTAAAAGAACTTTTGAATTTGGTGTTTGTAATAAAATGGAACTTCTTCCTACTTGTCTTGCTGATCCCAAAAAAGTAAGTCTTGCCCATTCGTCTTTTTTTTCTGGATCCCAATCTTGGTATATTTTCTTACCAATAGCATTTAGAAACCTTCTTCTGTAATTATTATTTGCGTACAGAACTTCCCTTATATTTTCTACAATTTTACTTTTTATTGCAGGTGATCTTTGAACTTGTGGCGTCCATAAAGTTTTGTTTCTAATTTCATTAAGAATTGATCCTTGTTTTCCAATAACTAATCCTGGTTTTTTTGCTTCAATTATTACTATACTCCTATGGACATCAAAAATTATGTCTATAACTTCTGCTTCTCTTGGAACAATGTTTTTTATCTCCGATTTTGCTTGCTCTTCGCTCCAAAGTATTTTAGAATCTCCTCTAAGTTCGATTCTCTTTTTTATTTCATTAACTATTCTTTTAATTTCTCCTTCTCCTTCTCTAAGAAAATTCTCATTATTAGTGTATAGAACTATATTCGCTCCTTCAAAACCCGCTTCGGTAATTTTCTCTCTGAGTTTATCCTTTATTGTTTTCAAAATGTCCATTTTAGAACTACATTAAATTAATTAATATGAAGATCACTCTCTTTTATCGTCTTTATAATTAGGCTCAATTGTTTGTTCAACCACTTTTTTTATTCCGTCTTTTGTTATTGTAAAAATATCAATTCCATAACCGCTTGCAGTGTCTATTTGTGTTGAAGATTTCAAGGCTTCTTTTGCTAATTCTACTCCCTCTTCTACGCTTATATTTTTTTTGTATTGTCTTTCTAAAAGGCCAAGAACATAAGGCATACCACTTCCAATACTTGCATTATATTCCTCAACTTTATGTATGCTTCCAGCAGGATCGATAGTATATAATTCTACAGTTCCACCCTCATCAAATCCTCCGATTAATGCCCCCATCTCATCAGGAACCATCGAATGTTGTCTTATGTTAGAATACATCATGTTTGCTAGTAAATTTGCAGATTGTTTAATGGACGGTCTCGATCTAGATCTTAATTCTTTAAGTCTTAATTCTGCAGCAAGCACCTTTGCAGTTTTGATAATTGCTGCTGACAGGCCACATCCAGAAAATAAGATATAATCATTTATTTGTTTCGTTTTCTGAGTGTCTTTATGTATAACTATGTGCCCCCCAGTAGTCTGTCTGTCTGAAGCCATTACAATTCCATCTTTACAAACTATTCCAACTAGAGTTGTACCTGAATGCAATATTGAGTCTTTTAAATCTTGGTTCATTTTACAAAATTATTTCACAGAATAAAATTCATAGAATTTATTAATATTTTAGAGCAGATTTGTTTTATAAGTTTTGTGGTCTTATTCTCTGACCGAAATTCCATCAACTTTTTTGAACCTTATCACATTATCTACAAAACTCTCGATTTTTGGCTCATGACTCACTATAATCAGCTGTTCTACGTTTAATTGATCTAAAACTTCCCTCATTTTGTCTAATTGTTGATCTGAGAACCCATCTGTCGGTTCGTCCAGGATAACCATCTCCTTGGTTTTTATTTTGCTCATTAGGGAATTTATCACTTGATTTAGAGCTAATCTGTATGCTAAAGCAATGGCTGTCCTTTCTCCTCCAGAAAGGTAAGCATAATCAATTTCATAGTCTTGCTGTTCAACAACTGGGGTGAAGTCATCATTTAATCTAACATTGAAATTGTCTGAAACGAGCATAGTAAACCATTCCGCGAAAACCTTCGAGAATTCGGATTTAAGTTTCAACATAACATTTTTTTCTATAAATGAAATAAGCGGTGTAAATTTCTGAGAAATCCAATTATCTAATTCTGTTAGGTATCTTATTTTATTTTCAATATTCTCCATACTTTTTATTTTTTCTTTAATATCTTCTAAGTATCTTGAAAAAACTTCTATCTCCTTTCTTAATTCGGCTACTTTTATTTCCGCCATCTTTTCTTGTCTTGATGCTTCATCAAATTCTAATTGTTTTTTTTGAAATAAATCGTCAAATTCTTTAAATTCAGACATAGAATTTTCTTTAGAGTCAATATCTTGGTCTAATGTTGAGATTTCATCAACCAACAATCTATTTGTTTTGTCAGTTTCTTCTATTCTCGTTTTTTTCTCAGATAATGCTTGGATTTTTATTTTTAAGATATTTAATTCTTGAATTTTGTTTTCAATATTTGAAATTTCTAAATTTAAATTTGCCATTTTCTCGGAAATTGATTTTTTTTCAGTTTCCATAAAAACAATCCCTTCTTTATTTTCATTAATCTCTAAATTTGCTTTATCAGAAATATTTCTTTTGTATGAAATATCTACATTTTGTAAACAAGTTGGGCAATTTTCTAAATGTTGTATTTTCTCAATTAAATTCTCTGCATCTTTTATTTTTATATTAAAGGAATTAATTTTTGAAAGAATTTCTACAGTTTCAGAATTAATTTTCTCTTTTTCATTTTTCTTTAAGTCTAATTGTTCTTTTAATTTTAATAATTCCAACTCATCAAATTTCAAATCTTCTAACTCTTTTACTTGAATCATAAGTTGTTCAATTACTTTCAAATTACTTGTAAGTGATTCTTTTTTGTTGAGAAGCATAATTTTTTGTTTTTCTATCTCTTGTTGGATTTTTCTTTTTTCTTCTAATTTATTTGATAGTAAATCTCTTTCTTCTTGAATCCGTTTTCTTTCATCAGATTTTAAGAAAAGTTCATGCTCCACAGAAACTATATTTTGTCTTTTAGTTTCCAATTCTGTTTCTTTTGAAAGCAAATCCAATTTATCTTTTTCAAGGTTTTGTACTATTCCTTCCCCAATTCTTTTTTCTTCCCTAATCTTAGAAACTATAATTGCTGAATTTTCTAATATTTTTTTGTATTTATCTATTCCAAAAACATGTCTTAAAGTATTTATTCTTGTTTCAGAATCTTGCAAAATTATTTGTTTCATTTCCTCTTGAGGAGTATAAACTGTAAATTTGTATAGTAAATTTTGTTTTTTTGAGAATTCTTTTGGATAGTCAATTAAATCTAAAATTTTATTTTTTAATTCCATTACAGATAATTCTTTTTTATCTCCTTCGATACTGATTGTGCAAATATCTTGAAAAATCGATTTTCCTCTTTTAAGACCTCTTTCAACAATTATCTCTTTTCCATCAATTTCGAAATTTAAAGTTATTTTTCCTGCATCTTTTCCATTTCTTAACAAAGATGAACCTTTCTGTCCAGGTTGTAACCCGAATAATCCAAATTCTATTCCCAAAAGAATTGACGTCTTTCCGCTACCTATGTCTCCTGACAGAAGTGTTGAACCTTCTGGAAACTCAATCTCTTGATAATTATAACTTCTAATGTTTTCCAAAATTATTTTCTTTATTTTCATTTTAAATATCCAATATTTTTTTTGATTCTCCAAAAAGTCTATTCGTGAAATTTTCTGTTGTTTCTCCTTCCTCTTTTTGAATTGAAAATGCGGTCATTAATGATGGAATTAATTTATCAAAATTTGAGGGATTTTTCTCAGAATAGATCTTGATTATTTCTTCTTCTAAATTTTCTGAATCTTCAATTTCTGATTCAAATTCAAGTTCTTTTGTTTTAAGTTCATGAGTATTTTTTAATAAAAAATAAACTCCATTCTCATTTGCGAAATCTTCAATTTTTTGGAATTTGATATCTGATTGTTTTGAATTTCTTAATTCTCCTTTAACTCTTAAGAGAACAATTTTATCTTCTAGATTTCTATTTCTTAGTTCTGAAATTATTTCTTCCGTCGCTGTCAAACCATCATTTACTTCGATTGTTACTTGCTCTACTTCTTTCATCGGGAGTTCTATTCTTCTCATGGGAGTTTCGTTTTGAGTGTCCACTATGCAAAAACTTCCGTGTTTTAGGTCTTCTAATTCTGCAAAATTATTTGGGAAAAGAGGGCCAGGATAAACAAAACTTTTGTATTGCAATCTTATATGGATGTGGCCTAAAGCGCAGTAATCAACTTGTGGCAAGGCATCTGCTTCTACTGAATCTATTGGGAGATTCCCAACTGCTTTATCCAAAGTTGTGTGAAGCATTAAGATTTTGAAACCTGAAGAATCTTGTAATTTTATTTTTTTTAAATCCTTAATATCTAATCCTGATTTTTTTCCAGGAAAACCATACAAAGAAACATTTCTGTAAATTGTTGGTTTCAAAATAATCTCTTCTTCATTTTCTTCAAATTCTGAGACATTTTTACAAAAACCCGCTTTCTCTAAAACTTCTAAGAAAGTTTTTCCCGAAACAGAATAATCATGACTCCCAGATATTATGAAACAGGGAATTTCCGCTTCTCTTAATTTTTTGAATTCTGAAAATGTTTCCTTAAGAACTTCTATTGGAGGGTAAGCAGTGTCGAATAAATCTCCCGCTATCAATAAAAAATCCACTTTCTCATTTATACAGATGTCTAAAGATTGTCTAAAAGATTCGAAATTTAGATCTTGTAGAGGTTGTTGTTTCCAACCACCCAAATGAACATCTGCAATATGCCCAAATTTCACCATGAAGAATAGTTTCTATTGAAGTTTTTAAAAATGATTGTAATAAATTATCAAATAAATGCTTAAAAAGACCTTATCCCGTATTAAAAAATGAATAATACATTTTACCTTACAAGTAACTTTCTAATTTTCAGTTTAGCTTTTGGAGGCATTGGTTGGCTTGGCGTATCTTTTAAGGATTTTGAAAAGAATGGTTCACCCTTATATCAAAAAGTTTCCGTAAAAGCAGATATTGATGGAGATGGAGTAACTACCCATAGAGAGTGGACAGAAGTTTATAGAAAACTTGGAATTCATTTTGATGTTTATACTTCAAGTCCTAAAGATGATTTAACTACAAGTCAATTAGAAAAATATTTGACTCAATTCCCAAACAAATAATTTCTCAAAAAATAAATCTTGTAAAGGTTGTTGCTTCCAGCCACCCAAATGAACATCTGCAATATGCCCAAATTTCACCATAAAGAATAATTTTTATTTAAGTTTTTAAAAATGATTGTTGTTAATTATTGTTTTAAAGAACAACAAACAATTTAAAGGGGAAATTTTAGTTAAATCTATGAGTGCGGAAGATTATTCTGAATTGGAAAAATACGAACCAGTGGAAATGCCTAAACAGATTGGGGAAAGATTAGAAGTTATTCGAAAGTATTGTGGTCAAAGCGTGCTATTGCAAACAGAAAGCGATTCTAGTTACAACAGAGGGAGAATCACGTGTAGGGAAGAAGAATTAGAAAAAGGTCTGTGTTTTTTAAGTGGAATTAGAGATGGATACATAACAGATATCCCTTTTAAAATAGTAGATTTATCTAGTCTATTGATCAAGACTTAATTCCCAAACAAATAGCTTTTCAAAAAACAGGTTTTCTTTTCCGATTATTTTTTTATTATAATTTAAAAAATCTATTCTCTTAGTTAAATTGCTAACAAGTAAGAAAATTTTTCCATCTTTTTCTAAATGTTTTTTTGATTGTTTTAAGAATTCATTAATTATTTCACTTCCTTTTTTTCCTCCAGTTGTAATTAACCTAGAATCTTTTGGTTCTTTTTTTTCTTCTGGAAGATAGGGTGGATTAAAAATTATCAAATCATAACTCCCTTTAATTTCTTTAAACAAATCTGATTTAACACAATTAAATCCTAATTTTTCACATTGTTTTACTGCTTCATGATTTATATCTGAAGAAAAGATATTATCTTTTTTTATTCCTTTTTTTAATATAGTTTGCAAATGTATTCCGCTTCCGCTCCCGATTTCTAAAAATTTTAGATTTTTATTTTTCTTTAACAAACTAGGAATTTTTTCTTCTAAAATTTTTGATAGCAAAAAAGAGTCGTTTGAAGGATCATAAATTTCACTCATTTTATAATAGATTATTGAAGAAGCCAATTAAAGAATCTCTGAAGAAAAATACTCCTCCTAAAAATAACACTAATGAAACTAATAGGGCAGATAATATCCAAATCATAACTGATTTTGGATTTTGTTTATTTGCACTATAATTTGAAGCTAGAGCATTCCTATTTTGTGGGGGTTGGAAATTAAATTGTTGTGGTTGTTGTTGAATATGTTCTTGTGTTTGAACTTCTGTTGGCTCAGGAAGATAACTTATTGGTTGTTGAAAAGACTCAACGGGTGCTTGAGGAATTGGCTGGGAAGAATCTACTTGGGGTTGTTGAAATTCTTTGATTAATTGTTCCTGTTCATGTGGTTTTGGGGGTTGTATAGTTTCTTCATTTAATTTAGGCGTTGGCTCAGATAAAGAACGAGCTTCATTTATTGGTTTGGAAGTTGGTAGAATCTTTTTGGCTAACGCCGGCTTTAATCCTTTGACAGGCTTTACTTGAGAAGTTTGAGGTAATTTTTTTAATTGAGGGGAGGGTTTTAGGGAAACTCTTGGTCTTTGTTGGGCTTGTTGTGATTGTTGAGGAAATTCCGGTAAAATTTGAACATCAGCAGCGGCACCTTCTATGTCTTCTCTTTTATATCCTGCATTAAAAAAAGTAAGCATCGCTTGTTCTAAAGATTCTCCTTTCTGGACAGCAAGCAATAATCCCCCCGTAATATCTTCCTTAGGCATTAAAATAATAAGTTAAACTAGTTTTAAAAATTAGTGTTTTAGAATTCATATTAAATCACATAAAATAATATAAACTGATTTCATTAAGAAATTCAATGAATTTGGATTTTAAAGTTGCTAAATTAATGCTTTTGGGTTCTGAGCGGGATTTAAACCGTGTTTTTGGAAAAGATATCTCTCCAGTATTAAACAGCATGGGTAGAAAATTATATGAGATGAGCCCCCCTGACTTAGGAGTAACTCAAACAATAACATATAAATTTAATGATTGTATTGTTGATGTTTATGGTTCTGGTGGAGGGGATAAAGCCGCCCACAATTATGGGATTGCTGGAGAATCACACAAAGTTGATAGAACTGTTAAAATATTGAAAGAGTCTTTATCGTCAATTAGTAATTTATTAGAATTTCAAGATTCTTCTGAACAAGAATATTCATTATAATTTCACACTTTGACCGTTTTTCAGAAGATGTACTTTTCCTTTTTTGTATCCTAATTCACTTGTTAATTCTACCAAAGGGGAAATTTGTTCTTGAGAACCATGTGAAGGAATTATGTGTTCTGGAGAAACTATTGAAAGTAAATCTCTTATATCTTCCCTTCCTCCGTGACCAGAAACGTGAATGTTGTCAAAAATTCTTACTCCAGTTTTTCTAAATCTTTTATCCATGTTTTCTTTGTTTTCAAGATTTTCTGGAACTGGAATTGTTTTTGAAGAGAAAATTAAATTGTCTGCTTTTTTGAATTCGAAAGGGAGTTGTTTTCTTGAAAGTCTATCTAGAATACTTCCTGGTTCTCCTTGATGTCCCGTACAAACAACAAGATATCTTCCAGGATCTTTGCTCACTTTTCTGAAAGCTGATTGTACTTGATTCCTATATGAAACCAATCTTATGTCGTTTTTGAAAGGAACTAGATTTACGTCATTTCCTGCTGAGACATATTTGTTTAAACTTCTTCCGACAAATAAAATTTCTCGATTTAGTTTTTTTCCATATTCCACTATGCTTTTTAGTCTTGCAATATGTGAAGAGAAAGTTGATACAAAAATTGCTGAATTTTCATTTCTTACAGTTAGTAAAACTTCTTCCACCATACTTCTTGCTACTTTTTCGCTTGGAGTTTTCATTGCATGACCGCTGTATAGTGAATCCACTATTGCTATTTTTACCCCTTCTTTTGAAATCCTTTTTAGGGCTGCATAATTTGGCGGATTCCCAATAACTGGGGTGTTATCTAATTTGAAATCATTTCCATAAAGTGCAATTCCTTCAGGAGTGTGTAATGCAATCATAGTTGTGTGAGGGGTTGAATGAGTCATGTTTATGAATTCAACTTTGTAAGTTCCGCTTTTTCCCTTGATATTTATTGAACCATTTACATTAACTGTAATTAATTTGTTTGGAGTTGCTTTTTTATCATCGGCCATAAGTTTTTTTAGAACCGAAATTGTGAATGGGGATCCTACAACAGGAGCATTATATCTGTAAGCAATGTAAGGAACTGCGCCAACGTGGTCTAAATGTGCGTGGCTTAAGAAAATTCCTCGAACTTTATGCCTTAGATTTAGTTTGTCTAAAATTAAATCGTCTGGGACTGCTCCCTTTTTTCTTAGTGCTTTTTCTCCGTAGCCTTGTCTGTTGTCCCTTTCGTCTTCTTGTAATGCTATAAGTGCTGGTATATGCAAACCACAATCAAAAATAAACGCATCTTCTCCTGTTTCTACAACAGTCATATTTTTTCCTACTTGATCATATCCCCCAACAGTATATACTTTCATCTTCTTTTTTCTTAAAAGAAAAGAGAACTTTAAAAAGTTATAGCGCTTCGCTAATTTATGAAATCGCTTAAGCCATCTTTAAGGGAAAACAAGAGATATTTGCTAGTTAAAGGGAAAAATCTTAAAGTAAATATTGAAAAAGCGATCTCCGATTTTCTAGGAGTTAGGGGAATGTCAAAAGTTGGTTTGGGTTGGATTAAAACTGAGAAAGATTCTGCAATTATATCTATAAATCGTGAAGCTGTTGATTCTGTAAGAGCTAGTTTGGTTGTTTGGCCTGAAAAAATGGAAACTTTGAAAGTTTCTGGAACTTTGAAGGGTTTGTGGAAGAAGTAAAATGTATGAAATAAAAACGCGTAATGAGAAAATTAAGAAAAAACTTGAGAAATATATTTTTATGAGAGAAGGGATTAGTAAGAAATTTAAAAGACTAAAGGAAAACCCACGAAAGGGAATTGGTGCACCCTCTTCATGGAAGATTAGCAGGAAAATGGAGTTGTTGGCTTGGCTCAAATATCAGAATGATTTATGAAATTGATGATAAAAGTAAAGAAATTGTTGTAGAATCAATTGGACCTCATAAAATTTACTAAATATTAATCTTGAATGGTTTTATTCCTTTTCTTTTAAGTTCTTCACTTTCTTTAATTTGACTCATTAGTTCCT
>CAZJVQ010000030.1:0-10308 GCA_964549605.1 Candidatus Woesearchaeota archaeon
AGTCAAAGTAATTAATTTTTTCATTTTAAGTTAAGTTTATTTCAGTAAATTTATAAATAGCTTCTTTCTCATTGCCATTTGGACCATCTTCAGATTCATCAAAAAAATACATATCATTCTCAGGATTGTTATCATCCCCTCTGTTTATAATATATAATTTGGGAAACTCTGAATGAAATGTTTCAGTTTCATCAACTTTTTTATATTCAAAAAAAATTTCCACAACGTCAGGAATATGATCCCCATCTAAATCATATGAATGTGCATGGACTTTTCTTCCTAAAAAATTTTTTTCTCCTTTAAAGATTCTAACAGCTTTCTTTTTGTAATTCTGAAATTCATAAGGAAACGGGGAATCAGGTCTCATAATCAATGATCCAGATGAACAGCTTCCAAAAAGCAATCCAGTTCCAGCAATTAATCCGATTAATTTTTTCATCTTAAGTAAAAAAAAGCATATATTTAGAGTTTTAAAAATTATATTTCTCAAAATCACATATCTCCATCAGGATGGGAAACTATCTTCCGAGCTTTTTTTGTTGGGGAAAAAACCCTTCTCGCCTCATATCTACTATTAGTTTCTTCATCCCCATCTTTGTCTATAATGACCTCTCTTTTATCCCCTTTATCATATTCAATAGCAAAAACAGGCATTTCTCCCAAAATGTCATCAATATGCCACACTTCATTAGTTTTCCCTTTTCTATGAATACTGATAGTTTGATTCTTTGAACCACTAACACTTGCTTCCCTAATATTATCTTTGGAATAATCTTTTGGTGGCTTGAAATATTCCATAACATTTCCTTCTATTTTCATATATTCATTTCCAGTACCATGATAGATTTTTTTGAAATATTTTATTGTTTTATGAGTATCTTTTATTTTTCCAGAATCTTCTCCAGGTTTTGGACCTACCCAAACTATCTCTACCTTATAATTTGATCCTTCAGGATCTTTATAATTATAATGACTTGGAAGTGGCCATCCAGAATCATTTATCTTAAACACTTCCACTCTGCTTTCCCCAACTTTTGCAACTTCAAAACTCTGTTTAGGTAATTTATATCCTCTCCTAAAGCCTTCAAGTTCTTCATCCCTACTTTTTCCATCATTCTTAGCAAACAACTTGTCTAGAGTTTCTGCTTTCTTAGAAAATAGCAAATCAGAAGCATTATTTACACCAAATATTTTCTCAACCAAATCAGGAGAATAATCGCCATCCAAATCTGCAACTAAAATATTTGGTGTTTGGGATCCTGGAGATTTGAAAATCTGTAAAGAAGGTCTTTGCAAAGGTTCATCAAAAACCACTTTTCCTTTTTCCATACGTCCTTTCATTTTTGTAACAGTAATATAATCTGGAAGTTTTTTCTTATCTCCATTAACATCGTAAGCGGAAACCTCCACCCCCCTAAGTTCATGTTTCCAAATCTTAGCATTAGGATCTTCTGGACTTTCCGGATCTTGAATTTGAATTTGTTCATAAAAAGGGAATTTAAAAGATTGTACTTTTTCTAACGTACCTTTTTTCCTAGCAGCTTCAATCGCCGCAACTCTAAATAATTCTACAGGATCTCTTTTCTCAAATGGAGAAACCAACCTGATATCATATGCTAATTTTTTATCAGATTTATCTCCACCCATAACATTCCTTTTAATCAAATCACCATAACTCAAATTTTCATCATCAGAACTCGAAGAGCCATCATCATAAAAACCTTCATCAACAAAACTACGCAAAGTAGTTGCAAAATTCATCCATCTAATTCTTTGTTCCCTAACTAAAAATTCTTCAATCATCATTTTTCTTATTCCAGTCTTATCTAAAAAACGACTATTTTCTTTTTCCTTAGGATCTAAAAATCCACTATAAAATTCCAACATTTCTTTTTCTCTTGATAAAATATCTTCTAACGGCAAAGAAGCATAATTAATTTCAAACTTCCTTCCACCCTCTTTTGCATCTTCAGCAACGTTAATCATAAATTTGTCTCTCGATCCAACTGTGTAAGCAACACCACATTGAGGCTCAGTAAAATTATAAGGTTCTCTTTTACAAATTTCCATAACCTTGTCCTTAAGTCCAGAACAAGAAGCCAACCCAACTACTGTAACTAATCCTGCAACTAAAGCACTTTTTTTCAAAATATTTCTTGAAATCATTTTATTTTATCCAATCTTTTTTTCAGAGACATAGATTCTAAACCTCCCAAAACTTTTCTTTGAGTTTTAGCATCTCTAGATCTTAGATTTTTTTTCAAAAAATCCAAATTTCCTTCAGAAAGAATTCCTAAATAAGGTGCCAATTTATCAACATTATTCAAAAGATAATTCTCTGCCATCTCTCGACCATGTATATTACGAATTGCTTGAAAATTAGTATAAATATCAGACAAAATAGGATTTTTAGCAATCTCAGTAGATGCAGTATTACTTTTTAGTTTAGCTTTATCTTTTTTAAGTTCCTCCGCTGCCTCAACCCAAATACTCTTTATTTTTCCCCTATTTTCTTCTATCCATTCCAAAGTTTTTTCTGGGCCCCCCAAACAAGTTAAAGCTAACTGTTGCGCCATCAAAAGATCATACCCTGCACTATCATAATCTAGTTTTTTGTTAAAAGCACCATACCAAGATGGATCAGAATAAAATTCGACCAACGCATTTCTTGTAACTTTTTTCAAAGTTATCTTAGCAGAATCAATCCATTTAGCATATTTTCTAAAATTATCTAAACTAGCTTTATCAGTTCTAAATGCTGGAACTGTAAAAAGTCCAGTCATAACTTCAGATTTGGCTTGATCCACATCAAAACACATATAATTCTTAATTGTCCATTTTATAGCATTAAAATAAGAACCATACATTTCTAATTGAGGTACAGAATCATCTAACCAAGGAAAAGCTGCAAAAAGTTCGACATCCATCATATTCCCCAAAGTAAAGTTTTGCAATTTCCTATTTGCATGAAACATTTCATGTCTAGTAGTTGAAAGACCATCTGCAATATGATCTAATTTCAAAGAAAGGGGTGTCAAATACATAATACCAGTATCTTTAACAACAGCTGCATATAAAATTGAATCCTCTTGAGCACTATGATTTCCCAATATAACAGTATTTATTACAAAATCCTTAGCCTCCAAATCTTTTCCAGGATAATCTAAAAAAGCTCCATTTCTAACTTCCACTTCCCCTCTCAAAGTCCTTAACTCTTCCGCATGCTTTTCAAAATCTTCCTCACTCATCCCAAGTCTTTTAGCAAGTTTAGATTTAGCTTCAGTAAAAATACCTCCAAATTGATCCATATTCCTAACAGCAGATTCAGTTATTCTATAAATCAAATCTTTCTTTATCTTTCCAAACTCTTCCATTGGAAACTCTTTAACCCCTCCAGTTCCATTATAAAACAAAACTTCCTTGGTTTTACCTTCATCAACCTTATCAGCAATCATATAATCTTGTAAAATAAATCTTACATCCTTACCATGAATTCTTTCAGTAAAAGATGCTGATTGATTAACAAAATTCCAATTAGGACCAGTTTGGTGCTCCAACATAGAAGTGGTATGAACCCTAAAATTTTCCAACCATCTATGAAGTTGATAATCTGGAACATCTTCAGAAATCTGCCTAACTCCTTGCAAATAATGTGGAAGACTTTTATCTATCTTAACATCCAATACTGGAAAATCAGTATTTTCCTTAGAATAAATATTGTTTCCCTTAGGTGATTCATATCTATCAGCATAAACAGGAGTAGCAGCACCAATAGTCGCTACAAACGCAACCGCAGAAACTAGCCCACCTATTTTTTGTTTAAGACCCATACTAAAAAAAATTCATTCCTTAGGAACAAATTAGTAGATATATAAAGAAAAAGGCATTTTTAAGTATTATTGTAATTCAGAATCATTAGAAGTTTCTTCTTGCTTTTTCTCATCAACAAAATTTGGTAAATTGTCGAGTTCTTTAGGAAGTAATCCCTTCTTAATCATTTCCTCAACGTGCATCGCTGCAAATAAATTCCAAGTGGCCTGACCTAAATGATCTTCATCCCTCATTCCTTCTAAATATTGATAAATATGTCTTATCGCACTTTCAATACATCTACTCATAGGGAGTCCTTTCTCCCAATTCCTATCTCCGTGATTAACAGCACCTCGTTCATAAACTCCTGCCAATCTTTTCAAACCAATTGGACTTATAAGATCAAATCTTCCCTTACCTTGACTCTTATCTCTCGTTGCCCCAGAAGTATAATCATCCTTAACTCCACTAAATTTAGTTTCGAATTCTTCAGCCATTTGCAACCTCTCTTTTTTTATTTCCATACAATTCAATCAATCTACTTTCCATCACATCCCTATCTGTATAGATTTCAGAAGAATGTCTCACTACCCATGGATGATTTTCATATCCATTCGTAACTAAAGTATGAGCAGGCTTCCCGAAAAGCTTAGCATAAACCATCTCCATAGAAGCTCCAAGAGTATAATTCCCATCAATAATAGTAAGAAGACCCCTCCTCCCTTTTAAGATAAATATTAATTCATCATCAACAGTACTACCGTTCAAAATTTTATGTGCTTTGGTCGCATCTTTCTCATTTTGATCAATATCACTATTTTCCCTAGAAATCTCAAAAAAAGGATTAAGTAAATTTATACCACTTCTCCTTTCAAACTCAAGTTCCCATTTCCTCACGTAGTCCATACTTTCTCTAGGATGGGATAGATACAAGTAATCTCCATCAAATTTTTTAATATTAATATCCATTTTATTATTTTTTATAAATACTCGAAAGATAATTGATTGTTGCGATCTCCCTATCAAGAGCAACTTCAACATCTTCTTGATTTCTTAACATAAGTCTCCAATAATCCTGCACCACTTCCTCTAATGGCTTGCCAGAATCCTGGCTTATCATCGAAAGCTCAAATCTTGCATCAGACTGCTTGCCTTGTTTAGGTTTTAACCTCATCTTAAGTGAAAATCTAAAGAAAAAGTAATTTTTAAGGATTATTACTCTCCAAAATATACAAGATTAAAACAACTCAAACCAAATTCCAAAAACAAAAATCAAGCTTAAAACAAAAATAACAAACCAATTAATGGGTATAGAAAATTCGGGTTCTCTATTTCCTTTTTCCTTTGATTTAATATTTGTAAGCAAAATCAAGATTCCAGTTAAACCACCTGAAATAACTCCCCCAATTCCTAAAACCTTAACAAAATTTGAAAAATTAAATAACATAACAATCAAATAAAGTAATAAAGGAAAGAGGGAAACAAAAAAGAAAACAAATTTCTTTTTCTTAAAATCATAAACAAAAATATCTTTTAATGAAAAACTCAAAACAAAATAACTTGTTAACATTGTAAAAATTCCTAAAATAATAATTGCGTTTCCAAAAGAAATTGTTGCAATCTGTTCAACATTTTTCCCAAAAATTCCAACAAAAATAAAACTAAATAAGAGATACAAAATAACAGGAATCAAAGTTCCAACAATAATCGCCTTTCTTAACAGTTTTTCTTGTCCTTTAATTTCTTGTCTTAATTCAGAAATTGAAGTAAAACCAAGCAAAGCAAAAATCACAACTCCAAAAGGTAAAAAGAAATTGGATAAATCATAATAAGTTAAATTGCCAGGATTTATTCCTGGAAGAAATCTCAAAAACATCACTAATATAATTCCAATAATTGCCAAAACTCCCCAGAACTCAATTTGTTTTAATTCCTTAAGTCCTCTCTTCAAAAGAAGAGTCATAGCAAACCAAAATCCAATTGCAAAATAAACTGAATAATCCAAAGTCCCAAAAAACAATTGAGAAAGACTTTGGCCCTCTCCAATCAGATAAGCAAGCAAAGCAGAATAAATTCCAAAAGCCATTGCGCCAAACATAAGAATTTTTCCTTTCTTTCCCAGATATTTCTCAGCATAACCTGGAAGCTGATGAATCGTCTTAGTTCTCAAAGTAATTTCTCCTAAATATAAATTAACTAACAAAAGAATTAAACCTAAAACAAAAAGCCAAAAAACCCCTACAAAAAAACCTGCTTGAGAAAAAACATAAGGTAATCCTAAAATCCCTGCACCAATAATTGTTCCACTAAGAGTAAAAGCAGTCACCCAAAATTGCTTATTAAACACCATCTCTTTTGACGGGCTTAGGAGGAATCGAACCTCCATCTACAGGGCCGAAACCTGTTATTCTGTCCATTAAACTATAAGCCCAAGTAATCCTGAGAAGTTTTCACTTTTCTTAAAGGTTTACAATAAAAGAACACTCAACAATATATTTATAAGTTTTTTTAATTTAATATAAAAATGGCACTAGAGAGACATCACAAAATTATCTTCGGTAGCTTCGGTTCAATAGTTTTAATCCTCTTAATAACTCTTGGAGTATTCATGTATCTCTTATTTTTAGGCTTCAGCAATCTGAACGAAAAAATCATCAACAACCAAGCAGAAACTAATTCAAAATTGAACGAGTTAGCTGACAGCATCATTCAAACAAATAATTTATTAAATTCTGAACTAGGAACTCTTACAGAAGAAGTTAGTTTCCTCAAGGCAACAGCGGGAGATGATTTTTCAGGAATAATAGAAGAATCAATTAAATCAGTAGTTACAATAAGAACAGACTTTGGACAAGGAACAGGATTCATTATTACGGATAATGGTTACATCGTTACAAACGCGCATGTATTGGCAGATGATTTGGGGAATCTTGCGACGGGAATTGAAGCGATAACTTTTGGGCAAACAAGACTCACAGCAAAATTCATTGGATATAACGGGCAATTAGATGTTGCATTACTAAAAATTTCTGGACATTATCAAGGATTAGAATTAGGAGATTCAAACAAAGTACAGGTTGGAGAAAAAGTAATCGCAATAGGAAACCCGTTAGGTTTACAATTTTCAGTTTCTGAAGGAATAATATCTGCAACACACAGACCAGGGATAAGTGGATTGAACGCTTACATTCAAACAGATGCTGCATTAAATCCTGGAAACTCTGGAGGACCTTTAATCAACAAAAAAGGAGAAGTAATCGGAATAAATAACTTCAAAATAAGTAGTGGGGAAAGTTTAGGATTTTCTCTAGAATCGAATCAAATAAAAAGTTCAATAAACACTATATCTCAAGAACTACTAAACGAAACACTAATATAATGTCAAAAAAATTTCAAGATGGAATAACTGCTAGTAAAGAAGAAAATTTTAGCGAATGGTTTACTCAAATTGTGCAGAAATGTGAACTAGCTGATTTAAGATATAATGTTAAGGGATTCTTAGTCTTTCAACCATGGTCAGTACTTTCTATGGAAAAAATGTATAAATATATGGAAGACGCCCTAAAAAGAAAAGGCCACAAGCCATACTGGTTCCCAACAGTAATTCCTGAAAGTAATTTCAAAAAAGAATCTTCTCACGTTAAAGGATTCAGTCCAGAAGTGTTTTGGGTAACTCATGGAGGAACAAAAAAACTAGAAGAACCATTAGCCCTTCGCCCAACAAGTGAAACTGCATTTTATCAGATGTTCAATTTATGGATAAGAAGTTACAAAGATCTTCCATTCAAAACATATCAAAGAGCGCAAGTTTTCAGACACGAAACAAAAGCAACAAGACCTTTCTTAAGAAGCAGAGAATTCCATTGGATAGAAACTCATTGTGTACACGCTAACGAAGAAAATGCAATGAAACAAGTTAAAGAAGACATGGAAACAAACCAAGAAGTTCTTCATGATGTCTATGGATTGCCTTTTATTTTCTTTGAAAGACCTGCTTGGGATAAATTTGCAGGAGCTTACAGAACTTTTGCATCAGATGTCTTAAATCCAGACGGAAAAGTAATACAACAACCCTCGACACATATACTTTCCCCAAGTTTTGCAAAAGCTTTCGATATAAAATATAAAGACAAAGATGGAAAGGAAAAATCAGTTTTCACAACTTGCTATGGTCCTGCAATATCCAGAATTTTTGCAAGTGTAGTAATAGTTCATGGAGACGACAAAGGACTTAAATTCCCATGGGAAATTGCTCCAGTAAATGTAGTAATTGTTCCAATAAATCCAGAAAATTCTAAATTAAAAAAGAAAGCAGAAGCATTGAAAAAAGAAATCGAAAAATTTGCAGATGTTGAAATAGACTATTCTGAAAAAAGACCTGGAGAAAAATTTAATTATTGGGAGATGAAAGGAGTGCCAATAAGAATTGATTTGGGATTAAAAGATTTAGATAAGAAAAAAATAACTTTGTTCAGAAGAGATTTGGATAAGAAAGAAATTGTGAACGAAAAAGATATAATTTCTAAAATCCAAAAAATATCTAAAGAATTCACAAAAAATTTGATAAAAAAAGCAGATAAAATTTTCGAAAATCGAATTAAAGAAGTAAAGAACACTAAAGAAATTAAAAAAGCCATAGAAGAAGGAATGATTTCAAAATGTGGTTTTTGTTCTGTAAACAAAGAAGGAACTAAATGTGCAGAACTGATTGAAAAAGAAATTGGCGCAGAAGTTAGAGGAACCAGATTAGACGGAAAAAACAAACCTTCTGGAAAATGTGTTGTTTGCAACAAACCAGCAAAAGAAATTGTGTATATCGCTAAAAGTTATTAATTGACATAAGACTATCTGTGTAGTCAAAAATTCTATAAAATTATATTAGTTTTTGCTCAAAGATGAGACTTCATTAAGTTCATCTTCAAGCCGAAGAGTCAATTCCATAAGGAAACTTAACTCTTGCTTCACTTCTTCGTGTTCTATTTCTTTTTTCATCATTATTTACGAAACAGAAATCTTAGAGCTTGAATTAATTAAGAAGATCCTCAATCCATTCAGACTCAAAAAAATCCGAACGAATTAAGGTAGTTTAATTGTGATAGCAGAGACTAAGACAAAACCAAAATTGCAAACTGAATAACTTGTCTCTGAATACATAAAAACAAGAACTAAATTTACTTTATAAGTTTTATTGTGAAGACGTCAATCCAATCATATTCTCTTTAAACTGCTCCAAATCATTCAATCTAACTTGCGCACCAACAGCATTCTCATGCCCTCCGCCTCTAGAGTCTTCCAAACCTTCAATCGCTTTCAAAACAAGATCACGAACATTATTACCTCTTCCAGAAATATTAACTTTAAATCCAGAAACATATCCAACAATAATATATTTCTCAGGATATTTGTAACTAAGTTCATTTGCTAAATCAGCACTAATGCTCATATCTCCCCCATAACTAAAAAACAATAAATTTTCAAACATATTTTCTTCCCCTACTTTCTCCATCAATTTTTTATGCTTCTGACTAATCTCCCCATATCTTTTATGCATAGCAGAATTTTCTTTCTTTTCTTCCAAAACTTCATAAGGAGTTTTTGCCTTCATCAAAAATTTCAACATATAAACCACATTTGTAACTCTATCTTTCAAACCAAAATTAAACAGCTTCAAAATTTTCCCAATTTGAGAATTATAAAAAATATCAAATGCGTTTTTAGAGTCAATAGATAAATCAGAATATTGTTTTCTAAATTCTGAATAAAAATCTGGAACAAAACCATCTGCAATACAACCTAAAGTGGCAATCCATAAATCTTCTTTTTTTTGCGAAACCTCATAACACAGATAAGTTGTAGGCTCATTATTTTTAGGTTTGTTAAAAACAGGATTATAATAACTTACAAAATCAGGAACATCAGATTTATCAATTTCATGATGGTCGATCCAAACAATCGGGATATTCAATTTATGCACTTCTTCTAAAAATTCTTTTGAAACAACAGGCTTATCCAAAATAAAAATATAATCAGCGTCCAACTCAGTAATTCTTCTCAAATAATCTGTACTCAATTCTGGAAAAGATCTTATTGGAACTCCTTTTCCCCTTCCAATATATCTCTGTAACAACAAAAAAGAACACAATCCATCCGCATCATTATCAAACAAAAACAAAGGGTTCTGAGATTTATCAAGATGTTCTCTAATTTCTTCTACTTGTTTTGGAGTTAACATTTTATTTAATTGAACTAAATATTAATGGTAGAGCGATTGTCGCATCGCAAAAAACATCAACAAATTCTGCATTTTCATTTAATTTTCCCCAAGAAATTCCTTCTTTTAATGGAGCGCCGCTTGATCCCCCAGATTCTTGTCTATCTGTTGTAATTTGAATTCCATATTCTGCACCTTTTGAAAATTGCAAAGATTGTTGAATAAAATTCTTAGGAACTCCTCCGCCAATATAAATAATTCCTCTTTTCTCAGAAGTCCAAGCAATA
>CAZJVQ010000031.1:0-10176 GCA_964549605.1 Candidatus Woesearchaeota archaeon
CATCTCCAAAAATAACAGGAGATTTACCTTCCATGCAATCTTTAACAAAAAGATATAATACGCTTCCAAAGTCCCTTTTCCATTCCTCTCCAGGCCCGTATCCAACAAAAATCCTCAATCCCATTGATTTAACATAGTTTGAATAGGCATTTGCTATCCCCTCACAAGCCATTTTTGCAGCAGCATACATATTTCTAGGTTGAGTATAAATTGACTCAGAGTGAGGCATTTCATTTCCAGAATAAACGCTCCCAGAAGAAGGATAAACAATTTTCTTAACATTATTTATTTTAGCAAATTCAAATGCATTAAACAAACTAAAAACAGTTTCGTGATAACATTTTTCTGGAGTATTCTTGAATGAAGTTATTGAGGAAGCTCCAGCAAAATGAAAAATATACTCAATATCTGCAGGCAATCTTTTCCAAACATCTTTATTTGAAACATCTCCTTCCAATAACCATATTTTATCAAAAAAATCCAATTTATTTTTAGCCATTTTTGCATCAATATAAGAAAAATTATCAATAGCATAAACTTTAGCGCCTTTTCTAAGAAGTTCTTTTGTCAAATTAGATCCTATAAATCCACTTACACCAGTTATCAATACCTTTTTCCCTTCCCAATTCATATAAGCTGAATAAAGAATTTCCTTTTAAATTTTATGCAACCATATTTTATTTTAAAATACTGGAGATAGTCTTTTTAACTTCTTCTGTGCTAATCTGCTTTATGTGTTCAGGATTTCTACATTTTGGCCACTCAATGAGGAATTTTTCATCACACAAATCATGATTTTCTACATTGTAAAGAGAAATATTTTTACTCCCAATAGGATAATATCTTCGAGGATTCTCGTATCCAAAAAGTCCAATGGTTGGCGTTCCCATAGCAGCAGAAATATGCATTGGTCCCCCATCATTAGCAATAAACAATTTCAACTGGGGCATAAGTGCAATCAATTCTTTAAGATTTAATTTACCGGACAAATCGATTATTTTTTTATGATATTTTTTATCAATTTTTTCAAATAATTTATTAATAAATCCGGATTCATTTTTGTCATTTGTAAGAACTATCTTGTAATCTTTTTTTATTAAAAACTCAATTATTTTTGCAAACCTCTCATAGGGCCATTCTTTTGAAGAAATGGAATGAAAAGGGTGAATCCCCACAAACTTTCCTTCATTAATCAAATTCTTTATTTTTTCAGCATCTTTTTTTTCATAGGCTAATTTGGTTAATTCCAAATTCTCTTTAAAAGCAATATCTAAATTTTTCACCAATTCATTATAACTCAAGATCATATGTTTTTTAAAATTAATTTTCACTAAAGAATCATACATTCGATCCCTCAAACTTTTTTCGATTTTAGCAAAACCGATAGTATATTTGCTAGTTAAAGAGGACATAATTGCAGAGATATTTGATGTTTGTCCAGCATCAATAGAAATATCCGCCTTTTCCGCCTGCAGATTTCTAATATTACTAATTAAATTTTTCAAGTTCAATCCAGAATTATCAAATATTACGATTTTATCAACAAATTCTTGTCCTTGAAAGATATCAAAATTACTTTTTGAACAGGCAATAATAATTTTAACTTTGGTTTTTTCTTTTAAAGATTTAATCATTGGCAAACAAAGTATTGAATCTCCGATTGCATCAAGCTTGTAAATAATTATTTTTTTAGGTTTTATATTCAAAGTTCTTATAGAAAATCTCTTTTTGAAAATAAGAATAGAATTGATCAAATTACCCAGATAATTATCTATTATTTTTTGTTTACTCAATCTTATATCTTTCATTAAGATACCCATAATTATCTAATTTTAAACCTTATGTTCATTAAAACTAATTAAGAAAAAAGAGAATCAAACTCAGCAAATTCTCCAGAACGACTTAAGAATTCTTCTCTAATTTTGGTATTTTCTGAATGCTCAACTTCCCATATTTTTATTGGCCCCCTAAATCCTCTAAATTCAACAAATTCCCCCAAATTAGCTCCTTGCGAGTTCAAATTAGCAATAAATGGGTCTGGTTGAGCATGGGCTAATTTTATATCTTGGTAATTTCCAAAAACATCATTTAGGAGGTACAATTGTGCAAATAAGCCATCCTTAACTTTTGGCGATAAATAAATCGCTGCACCAATATTGTCCACTTGAATAGCATCAGTTTGGGTAACTCTAGGGATTAATTTAATGACTGATTCTATGCCTGTTTTAAAATCTATGATTTGCCCATTGAAATAAATATACCTTATTGGAAGAGCCATTTGATTCCCATTATATACGAAAACTCCACTAGGTTGATTGAAAGAAATTGATTCCTCATTTTTATTAACTTCCAACATTATTGCTCCCATAACAGAATTTCCTTGGGGGAGGAATACTTGCTTACCCTCAATTTCATAAACTATATCTTCATCAACATTTGTCCCTCCTTGATAGATTCTTTTTTCCCCAGTTTCAGTAGTTTGTGTTTGACTTGAATCAACAACCATAACTGGAAGTTGAGAGAATCTATCCAATCCTTCAACACCACTACCTATCTTCGAATAAGCAGGATATTTACCAAGATCTGTTGGATCTATTAACAAATAAGACGCATCATTTGTTTTCATAAAACTTAATGCAGTTTCAGGTATTGGAGTTGTTAGAACATATCTTCCAACAAGATGATCTCTGAAAGAACCTTGGAAATGTCCTCCGTCAGAGAGTGTTGGGCGTTTACCCAAAGATTGAACCCAATATCCATAATCCCACCAATGTAAGAAAATATCTGTTGATTCAGTATTGTCTCTAACCCATTTCATTGCTTGTTGCCATTGTACATTTGCTGAAGGACCAGTATTTGCCGCTTGGAATGATATTACTTTTGCAGAACTGATAAAACTCATAATCAAGAAAATTATTACTACTCCCACAAGAATTATTGAAACAAGTTTAAGTAAATCATCTTTTATTTTCAAACTATATTCAAACAATTTTCCCGCAGCAAAACCAATCATAAACGTTGCCAAAGGAGTTATAATGAAAAAGATCCTTATAGAACTCCTAGTAGCAATTAACATTAAAAATATCCAAGAGAAAATAATCAAATAACTGCTTTTGATTTTTATTTTATCATTAAAATAAACCCAACAGAGATATCCTAAAAAGGAAATCAATCCTCCAAAATAAACCAGTTTGCTTAAAAAATTAGACCCATTTAAAACAGAACTAGAAGAAATTCTACTAAAAAGAATACTAAATGTCATGAGAACCCATAGTAAGAAAAATAAAATCTTATTTTTCAGTTTACCAAATCCTCTTGAAATCTCAAAACCAGTAAAAGCAATTCCCAGATAAAATAACCAAAATAACCATTTACCTAACTGAGCCATCCAATCAACTAAATATGGTTGAGCATTTTCTGCAACAGTAAGTGTAACTCTTTCAGATCCAATTGGGTTGAATAGTTTAGTTATTGTGTTGGTAATAAATGAAAAAATACTTGTACCTAAAAGAGAAAAAGCCAAAGCACCAATTATTAATGCTAACAAAGCGCTAATAAAAATTCTGTATTTTTCAAGATCTATTTTTTGAAAATTTCTAAAGTATTCTATTTTATTTTTATACTTAATAACTATGAAATCGGAAAGTATAAAAATAAAAACTATCCCATTTAACATACCATTTGGACTGATAAATACTCTCCCAATTGATTCAAGAAAACTATATCCAAAAAGAGGAATAATTAGAATAGTCGAAATAAACCAAATTACATAGAAAATTAAAAAGTTAGGCAAATGTTCCACATTCTCTTCTAAATTTTGAACTTTAAGTAGCCAGAACAAAAGGAAACTTGAAGGAATTATTAAGAAAACAAATGTTGAAACCCCTCCCCAACTAGCAACAGTAAATGCTGAAGCTAATCCTAGAAGAAGTCCCCCCCCAATTACTTTTTCATAATATTTTTGTTTTATCTTCCCCTTTTCCAAAGTTTTCAAGGAGAAACTATAAATTAACATGGTCAAGAAAAATGCAAACATTCCAATAGATTCATGATCTGAGAATCCACTCATAGTCCTATAAAGAAATGGGGGAATTACTGAAAGAAGTGCAGAACTAATGAATGCGATTAATTTAGAATCTGTTAGAATGTATATTAAAAAGAAAAATAAGATTAGCCCCAGCCCAAAAAATATAACAGGGGAGATGACATCAACATATTGCAAACTTATTTCAGGATTAAACGTAGAGAGAATTTTGTGCATTATAACAATCACCTTAGGAAGAATCTCATTACTAAAAGGAACATCAAAAGGTTTACGAAAGTTATCGAATTCAGGTAAATTCCCTTGTTCAGATATTGTTTCAGCAATTCTTAAAAAATAAAAAGGATCTAATGCTAAGGGGATATATTCTCCAGTTGTAACATCTTTAAGATTGGGAAGATTTTGAACACGAATACTTGAACTAAAAATAACTAATGACAGCAATAAAACAATCAATAAAATATATTGTACTTTTCTCTGCAAAAAAAAAGATTTAACTTTCCCAAAGTTCTTCTTTATTTCAGAAACATTAATCTTAACCAATTCATCACTCATTAATTATTCAGTAATACTCTGTTTAAAAAGATTATTAGGAATAATTATTTTAAGGATTATGAAACACTAAAACATAAATAAAAAACCAAGAATTATTATGAATATTTGAAAGGCATTAATAAAATAAACAACTTCTTTCTCGTAAACTTTTTTATTTGGTTTTATTTTTTTTAATAAATAAATTGCCAAATGTTCCAATCCATAAATCTTCTCATAAGGCATATTCAAGCTGCCATCTTCTTCAACTTTTGCAAAACTTTCTTTCACTAACTTTCCTCTTGATTTTAACGCTGTTTCCAAGATGTATGGAATAAAAAAGAAAACAGCTATCTTTTCAATATTTCCCAAAATGGTTATCAAAGCGATCATAGCCCCTATTGAATAAGTCAAAACATCTCCTGGGAAAACTTTTGCAGGATATTTATTAAATAGATAAAATGCAAATAATGAAGCAACCATGAATAAGCAAATTATGCTGAGCCATCGATCTCCATTAATATAAGTAACTAAAGCCAAAGCAGAAAGAAGAATCATACCTTGGCTAGCCTCCAAACCATTATATCCTGCCAAAAAATTATATGTAGTAGTAGCTCCGATAACTCCTAAAGGGATTATGAACAAAGGATAAAATAAACCAAAATTAACAAGTCCTAAAAAAGGAATAGCCATAACCGAAGTTCCTGCATTAATTACCATCAAAGGAATTGCTGCAAACAATACTAAGAAAATCCTAGTTTTTTTACTAAGTCCTCTTTTCCAACCAAATAAATCATCAATCAAACCAACAATAGTTGCAATCAACAAAACACTAAGAATTGCAAAAATAGAGATTAAATTTTCAGTATTATGGAATAAGAAGGTGTTTGTTGCAATATATAATAAAATTCCTGCACAAGTTCCAACCAAAACAGCGATTCCTCCACTTTCCGCAACTTTTTTCTTGTTAATCTTATGTTTGTCAACTCCCTCTAAACCCCTCCTATGAGCTCCGCTGATCCAGTACGGCAATGTGAAAAATGTCACAAAAAAACTAATTGATATAAGAATTATTAATAAATTCATCAAAAGAAATATTTTTTTCAGCTTTTAAAATTTATGAATTAGCTGAAAATCACTGGAATAAAATAGACCTCTAATGCTGCAGCAATAATCAATAAGAGAAGGGAAATGAATAGTAAAATAATCGCATTTTCAAGAACTCTTAAGAATTTTTTGTTACGGATTCCGTTTCTTAAAGCACTAACTCCAAAAATTCCTCCTGCAAGGGCAGTTATAAAATAAGCAGCAATCTCTGGAACTCCATGAATCATATATCTAACTAATGCCAAAGGGATCTCCGCGACATTATATTGTGTGAAAACTGCAATGGCTGCGGCAATTACACTAGCATTCCATGAAAGAACAAATATTGCTCCGGCACCAAAGGCCAAAGAAAAGATTAAAGTGAAAATCATAACATAAATATTATTGCTGATTATTGATAAGAATCTTGCTTGATTTGTAGCAGCCCCAGTAGGGTTAAGGTTTTCAAAGGAATATTGTTCTAAACAAGCTTCAATTCCTCCAGGACGATTTATTGCACAGTAAGTTTCTATTTGTGCGTTAAACAAAGTAGCGTCTTGGAGAATAATATACCAAAAAGCAAATGCAATTATGAATCCAAAGAAAAGCCACATGAAAGCATAAACTGCGTCACTATGCATCTTCCAAACACTCAAAAATCCAGTGACTTCCTCATCCTCAAGTTCTTCACGTCTTATTAAAAAAAACATAAATGGCAATGAAAACATTACTGAAAAAGTAACAACAATCATTCCAGCATATTCATACAAAACAGGATCTCCTGAGAACAACCATTTAACAATTAAAACTGAAGCAGAAGCGTAAATTAATCCAACAAAAAACATCACCCATGGAGCCTTATTTGCACGTTTAGGAAAAATAATTGATTCTAACATATGATTAACAGAGAAAACCGATTTTTAAATCTGACTAATTTTTTTGACTTTCATGAATTAATTTCTCAGCTTCTTTGCTAAGTTCATCTAATCCTTTGTTAAGTTCGTCCTTCGCAGTCTCAAGCTTTAGGATTTGTTTGTTAATTATTTCTTGAGTTTCAGGAACACTTTTTTGTACAAAATTCCTTTCCCCAACATCAACAGTTAATTTTTCAGAGAGAATTTTAGCCTTTGCAAAAATACCTCGACCAATTGGGGCAAAGATCTCTTTTCCCTCGCTTCCATTCAGATCCTTAAGATCCATATTTAATGTACTTAGTTCGATCATTCCTTGCTCAACTGCCTGAAGCTGTTGCTGTAGTTGCCTCATTTGTTGTTCAAACATACTTAACTTAAACATTATTTCCTGATTTTCTTCCATTTGACCACGCTTGGGCGAATGTTGAATTTCCTGTTCACCCATATTATTATCTCTTAGAATTAAGTTAAAAAGCTTTCTCTTTAGTGTACTTTCATTATTTTTCTCAAAACTATACTAGATCCAATTCCAACTCCGATATACCACCAAAGCCAAGTATTGGCAATAACAGTTTCTAAAAATATTTCTCTTATCCACCAGAAAAACAAAATGATTGGCAAGAAAGTATATAACATTGGCTTCATAGAATGTTTCATCAATTCCATAGAACAAGCAAACATTTCTTTTTGAATTTTAGATTGAGCTTCAACATTTCCCTTATTATCTTTTAGCTTTATCTGACAAGCTTTCTGAAGTGCTTTAAGTTCTTTCATACGGTTTTGGTTAGTGAAATATTTTGTAACCAAAGTCATAACAAAAGTAACAGCAAAAGATAAAATTACAACGCTTGCCTTTGGATACTGAATTATCAATTCTCTTATCATTTTAGAAACAAACAAAAATAGTTTTTAAACTTCCCCTTTCTCACGCGATGCATATGTCAATGGCTTCTTTTCTCTTCCCCTTTCTTAGACGATGCCCACTTGTCTTGTGCCCTTCAGGGTATGACCCTTGAGGTTATGGCCAATGGCTTAACTTCCAATGAACTTTCTCATTGCAGGATTCATGTCCATTGTATGTTTTTCAACAATGTTCTGATAGAATTGGAACATAATCATAATTACCAATAAAATTGCAGTACCAGAAACTAAAGCTCCAAGTAAATCAGTTATAGATGCAAGCAATCCAATTGCCATCCCCCCCATAATTGTCAAAGGCAAAATATATCTATCAAGAATACTTTCCAAAACTCTTTCATCTTGTCTAAATCCTGCAACTTGCAATCCAGATGAAGCTATTTTGTGAGCTTGCGATTTTGAATCCATACCAGAAGTCTTAACCCAAAATACAGCAAAAACTGTAGAGAACAACATGAAAAAGAAAACATGCGTCAAACCTTGTAAGAGGTAAATTGGTAAGAATCCTCCTCTAATAAATAATTCTAATAAATTTGTTGAACCTAACCAAAAAGCTAAACCCCCAATTGCTTGACCATCTATAAAACTACCTAAGAAACCAAAGTAAAAAGCAAATTTAGCCATCCCCCCACATTCTCCAATGTTACATGGAGCTGCTGCATTTTCTAACAAACCACCAAAGAGCTGCAAGTTAGCAATCAATGCAGCAGTTAAGATAACTGGAATAACTGAAGCGTAAAAGAAAGATAAAGGCCACTTAACCCCATAACCTCTTATTTTACCAAAAGACAATGGAATTTCAACTTTCAAAGATTGTGCCCAAACAACCAAAAGGAAAACTAAAATGGTTGCAATAATTGCTGCAAGTGCTGAAGCAAATTCTAAAGGATATCTATTCAAAACAGATTGAACAAGAACCAACATCTTTCCAGGACAAGGTGTTTTTCCAAAATCAGCAAGACAGTTTGAACCTTGTTGAGTCATGAACTGAAATGAACTCGTTATAAGTCTCCAACTGATTCCAGCTCCAATAAACAAACTAACCCCCGATCCGAATCCCCATTTTTCAACAACTTCAGCCATATAGAAAATGGCAAGGCCACCGAGGATAAGTTGAGTTATAACTACATGCGCAAATCCTGGAGATGCCTGAAGCCCATTCATTAAAACATAAACGAATGCTTCGAAAATTATAAAGAAGAAAACCAAAAGTTTTTGCAAACCTTGAAAGAATTTTTTACCTTCACTTGTTGTTGTATCTATATTCAAAATTCCAGAACCTGTTAAAAGTTGCAAAATAATAGAAGCCATTACGATTGGCCCAACTCCAAGAGAAATTATACTTCCGAAATCAGTTCCCAAAATTATAGCTAAATATTCAAATCTCTCAAGAGCATTATTTGAAAGTCCAAAAAGAGAAATATTGGCAAGAGCGAAGAACAAAACTAAGATTGCGATAGTCCACTTAAGTTTAACATTGAAACCTACTTTCTTTTCTTCAGGTTTCCTTACTTCAGGGATATAGTTAAAAATTCCTCGTAAATCCATTATATTATGATGAGAATGTATTTTTAAAGTTATTCTCAAGAGTTTTTACTTATGCTGATTCTATCTGATTCTTTACTGATTGTGACGCTAGTTCTTTCTTTACTAATTATTTTTATTTTTTCATTAAAGGGAGTTAATTCTTCAACAGGCAAACAAATTCCCAATTCAGTACAATCTGCTGCCCAACTTTTCCAGAATTTAATATCTGATTTATCACAAATACATAAACAACTTTTACCACAGGAATTAGGTCCTTCACCCTCAAAAAATCCTAGAAGATACCATCCATTTGGATTTTCTAATTGAATTTCTTTCGATTCCCCGTTTGCCAAATTAGCTATATTTTTTTCTATACTCTGGTCTGAACTCTTAAGAATTGCTGCTGCTTGTTTCAATCCTTTTTCATTGACATTACTGAAATACAAAGAAGTCAAAAACAACACAAGAAAACTTATACTAATCAATGCGATAATTATTTTCAAAGTTTCTTCAGCAAGTAAAAATCCCTTTTTGTTCATATCACTATCTATTTTTTAGATATATAAATTATTTCTTGAATTGAATTTCTCCGCCAGCAGCTTTCACTTTTTCAATTGCCGTCTTAGAAGCGCTTTTGGCGAGAATAATTAATTTTTGTGTAACGTCCCCATTACCAAGAATCTTGTGATTACTCAAATTAATTTCAAATCCTCCAGTAACTTTTTTAGCTATTTCTTTTTTAACATAAGTTCCAATATTAAATTCAATTTCTCTAAGATTAATCTTTCTTAAAGTATCTCTTTTAGTTCCTCTACTAGTAATTCCTTGTTTACCGAAATATTTATGCCCATATAATTTATTCACAAGTGTTTTCTTTTGGTCTGCCCTTTTTCCACTACCAGACATTCCTTTTCCACCTCTATGCCCTGTTTTTTTGTGCTTTTTCCTTGCCCCCCATCCATGAGTTCCCATGTTTTGACCATGCATTCTTGAAGATTTTGTTCTTTTTTTGAGTTTCATATTAATTTTCCCCCCAAAGATTAGCTTGTTTTAATTGAGATGCAAAGTTCTGATAAAATCCAATGTCCTCGGGGAAGATTTCCATTTCACTATTCAATGTTATTCTTGTATAATTTCCATGTGGAGTTAAAGTGTATC
>CAZJVQ010000032.1:0-10173 GCA_964549605.1 Candidatus Woesearchaeota archaeon
AAGGCCGTCGTAAAAGACGACGTTGATAGAGTTGAAGTGTAAGATTCAAGGTTCGCCGAGAATTTCAGCTTGCAACTACTAAAAGCCTCACATTTGTATTCACTTTCTGAGGAGGGATTTCTACTACTTATTTTATTTGAGACAATTTTTAAAATGGAAGAAGATAACCCTGAAGAATTAATAGCCAAAACGGATTTACTTAATATAAAAAATTTGTATAGGCTTTTAGTTTTTTTAAGGAACATATACCCAATAGGATATAGTTTTGAAGGCTTAATAAAAAAATTAAATATCAAAATCCTTACAGAAAGCCAATTAGAACACGTAGTAAAGAGTGGTTTAATAGACAAACGAAATTTGAATTTACCAGATAAACTTAAAGAAACTTTAAATCCAAATTTTCTTAAATTCTTTCCAGAATATGTTATAACTAGCAAAGGTATGGGGTTTATTAGTAGTATTGAAACTCAAAAATTAAATGAAAAAATAGGGCGGCTTACTGAAATACTTGTGATATTTGGAATTATTACAATGTTTTTAATGGGATATCAATTAATATTTCAAATCTTACAATACTTTTAAAACCCCTTTTCCCTGATTTATTTATGGATGGCGGCGGATCAACTTAATTATAAAAAATGGTGAGCAATAGACCTTTTCCTTTTTAGAAAATCTTAAAATAGATAATGGAATTATTTTTTATTTCCTGCCATAATATTCATCATTAATAAGCCCATTGTTCCCATTAAAACAAGAAATCCTGAAAGTATCAACCACATTAGTCTAACAGTTTCTGCGTCTAAATAAAATCCTAACGAGAAAAATATAACTCCAATTGTAATTGGAATTAATGGACACCACCTACAATTCTTAGCGCAATGTTGCATCATAGCTTTCATTTTATTATTTACTCTTTTATAAATTCTTTAATCTTTTTAAATTATCCTAAAGGAGAACTGCTTTTAAATTAAAAAACTTCTTTTCCCAAAACCATTAAAAACCCCTTTTCCCTGATTGGTTTATGGGTGGCGGCGGAGGTAACGGATAACATGGGATATGAAGAAATTTTTCCTTTCTAGAAAAATCTTAAAAACCACGTTTCCCTGATTTATTTATGGGTGGATGGACAACTTTATAGAAACATGGGGACACACAAAGGTATGAGATGTAATGATACTTGGCCAAAATGGTGAACAATAGACCCTTTCCTTTTTAGAACAATTTTAAAAACTCCTTTTCCCTAATCAAAACATGTTGTACAAAGAATATCCTTTTTAGAAAAATCTTAAAAACCCATTTCTCTTAGTTTATTTATGAGATATGATAGAACATTTCCTTTTTAGAAAAATCTTAAAAACCCATTTCTCTTAGTTTATTTATGAGATATGATAGAACATTTCCTTTTTAGAAAAATCTTAAAAACCCCCTTAGGAAACTTTTAAAAACCAATTTATTATTTGAGAATTATGGTAAAAGAAAATAAACTAGGAAAAATTGCATTGACTTCTGTTCAAACTGTAACTGGTATCGCAAGCACGGCAGCTGCAGGATTTGCAGGATATAATGGAGTTTATGAATTGATGGAAAAATCTTTATCCCAAGGAGAGTCTGTAAGTGTGGCCTCTCTGACTTTTTTGACGGTAGCATTAGGATTAGGATTGGCGGGAGATTGTTTAACTGGTGCAGCTAAAAAGACATATGAGCTGATTGGGAAAAAAGATTATATAATTCATCCAGTTTATTTGAGCGAGTACTAAAATTTTAAAAACCCCTTTTCCTTAATTAAAACATGTTGCACAGAGAATATCCAGAATACAATGAGATGTGAAGATTATGCTTTTTAGAGAAATTTTAAAAACCTCTTTTTCCTTAATTACTTTATGAGGATAAATTATGATGAGATGTAATAGAACATTTCCTTTTTAGAAAAATCTTAAAAACACCTTTTCCTTGATTAAGATATGTTATTCGATGATGAATTTCCAATTTAATAAAACATGATAAAGAAATTAGTTCTTGGTGGACTTGCAGGAATTTTAATGACTACGAATGTTTTGGCCGCAGATTTAGAGGTTGGGGACAAAATGCCAAACCAATTCAGACCATATACTGGATCCTTAAATGGAATAAATTCAATAATTCATCTAGCGCCATATCTCGACAGAGAAAAACAAATATATTCCCCGAAAGATTTTGAATACGCCTTTGCATTCTCTTTGATTCCTGATTGCAATCAAATGACTCCTTTTGCGGTTTTTTCTTATAAAGAAAATGCAATATACTTGGATTCAGATTTTGAAGGAAAAGTTGGTTTAGTTTATTATACTGGAGATTCAGAAAATGGGGAATTTATAATGGGAAATATGACCCACAAATGTCCTAAAAACTGGAAGGGATCAAAATTTAATTCTAATTAAGAAGACTTAAAAACCCCTTAATTCTGGGAAATTTATGGAAACAGAAAACAAATTGGGAAAAATTGCACTTACTACTGGAGCTTTCGCTTTAAGCGTAGGTAGTGTTGTTGGAGCAGGATTTCTTACATACTACGGATTAGCTGACCTTGATCTTGAAAATATAAAAGAATCAACAGATTTTTTTAGATCAGCAGCACTTTTAGGTCCATTAGCTTTTACCTCAGTTGTAGGTTTTAAAACTGGAACAACTAAACTAAATGAAATTCTTGAAGGAGATTATTCGATAAATAACTCTTCAAAGTATGAATTTGATTATTAATATGGAAAGAAAA
Source organism: Candidatus Woesearchaeota archaeon (assembly GCA_964549605.1). Taxonomy (GTDB): domain Archaea; phylum Nanobdellota; class Nanobdellia; order Pacearchaeales; family GW2011-AR1; genus CAZJDG01. The sequence goes on from CAZJVQ010000032.1 coordinate 2,750, forward strand.
AATTATACAAAAAATAATGGGAAAAATTTAGCTAAGGCAGTAAGAAATGTTCCCCAGATCTTTAAATCTTATTTTAGTGGACAATTCGAAGAAGCGAAAACAGGGGCTCAAGAATTGATTGAAAATCTAAAACCAGTCTCAGGATATGACATTTATGGTCCTCATTTAGAGGTATTGGAAGCATGTTTGGGCTCAAAAGAAGTCAGTGAAAGAGAATTCTTTGCTAGAGTTTATGAGTTGAGCCAAGTATTGGGGGCAAAAGTTCCAGATAATGTCAAAGGGAATTATGTTGATAGGGAAATAGTTGAAGTCTATCCTGGATATGGGGATACTTCAATGACTATAAAGAGAAGAAGCTCTGATAACAAACTTTAAAAACAAGGATTCTTACTGATTTTTAGACTGTTAGAGATAGGGAGATTATTTGAACTAATTCTAAGAGCGAGTGAGTGTAAGGAGGATAAGAAGAATATGAAAATATACGTTGGAAATTTGCCGTTCAGTGTTGATAGGGATAAGTTACAAGAACTTTTCTCAACATACGGAGAAATCGAAGAAGCAGTAGTGATATCTGATAAATTCTCAGGTAGATCTAAAGGATTCGGGTTCGTTACATTCAAAGATGAAGCAGCTGGTCAAAAAGCTGTTGCTGAAATGAATGAAAAGGAAATTGAAGGAAGAAACCTTAAAGTTAACGAAGCGAGACCTATGGAACCTAGAAATTAAGGTTTCAAATTTATTTTTATTTTTTATTAATTATTTTTTAAAGCAATAGATGAGATGATCGTCAATCATTCCTATTGCTTGTATAAATGCGTAGCAAATTGTTGGGCCTACAAAACCAAATCCTCTTTTCTTCAAATCTTTGCTTAATTCGTCAGAAATTTCAGAAGTTGCAGGAATGTCTGAAAGTTTTTCTGGATGATTTATAATTTGTTTATGATTCACGAAACTCCAAAGGTATCTGTCAAAGCTCCCAAATTCTTTTTGGATTTCTATGAACTTTTTTGCGTTATTTATTGTTGATTTTATTTTCAGTTTGTTTCTGATTATCCCTGGATCATTCAATAATCTTTTTACATCTTCTTCATTGTAATTTGAAATTTTTTCTGCATCAAAATTATCAAATGCTTTTCTGTAAGTTTCTCTTCTTTTCAAAATTGTGCTCCAAGATAAACCTGCTTGCGCCCCTTCCAAAATTAAAAATTCGAATAATTTTACATCGTCATGAATTGGAGTTCCCCATTCTTCGTCATGATATTTGATCATATCTTCTGATTTTGCCCATTCGCATTTTTTTATCATTGAAATGTTAGAAAAGCTAATTTTTTAAGATTTTTCATAGAACAATAATCCTTTTAAATCTTTTAAGGGTTTTACAAGTATGGAAAACAAGCTGGTTTCTTATATTAAAAGTTCAATTTCTAATTTTAACGACTTAAGATATTTTGGAGATATTGTTATTTACAGTTCTAATGATTGGTTGGGTGAAGGAATAGGATGGCTTACTGAAAACGATTTTACGCATTGCGCATTAAGAACTGGGAGAGATAAGGCAGAAGGACCAAGACTTAATGCTTGGAATCTGCTTCCTTTTTCAAAAAAAAGAGACATTAGGAGATTCCACAATCTAGAAAGCCCCTTAGAAGAGTACCAAGAATATTTTATCCTCAAACATAAAAATATGAGTTTATTAAAAAGAATGAAGATAAAAAAAATATATTCAAAAATGAATCTTGGTAAATACGATCTTTTTTTGTTCGGAAAAAAAGCGTTAAGTTATGGATTTAAAAAAGTAAAAAGAAAGATTGGATATGAGAACGCCAAAATTTCCGATTCAAGAGATTTATCTCGTGAAGGAACTTGGCTTTGTGGTTCTGCATCAAGACATCCTCTGGATCAATTGGAAGAATTAAAATCTAGTTTAGATATTGATTGTAGTCAAATAGAACCTCAAAATTTCTTAGAAGATAATTATTTTGAAAAGATTGAAAGGGGATATAGGTTGGAAGACGGAAGTTGGGTAAGAGAAAAGATTCAGGCTAGCGAAAGAAACCTTATTTCCCGTATCTTATCTTCTTATACACCTCTCCAAGCACAAGAATCGAAGAAGTAATCAAAGTAATCACTAGAAATTCTAAAGCAGTTAGGGGAACGAACTGGAATATCGCTGAGATGATTGGCAAGTAAATAATTGCTAATAAAAGAGTGAATGAAATTCCTAGAGCATATAACACATATTTATTCGAGAAGAATCCAATCTTAAAAACTGAATGATGTATTGATCTCATGTTCAATAGATTGAAAAATTGAAACATAGACATTGAAACAAATGCAACTGTTCTTGCTTTATCAATTCCTTGAGGTAAAAAATACCAAAATAAAGGCAAGGTTCCCAAAACCATTAGTCCAGCCATTAAAATTAGGAAAGGGATAAGTTCTTTATTCAAAATCATTTCTTTTCTAGGTTTAGGTTTTTGATTAATAACTTCATTGTGTCCAGGTTCTACTGCTAGAGATAGTCCATTAAAAGTATCTGTAATTAAGTTTAGATATAATATCTGAATTGGGAGCATCGGTAGAGGGAATTTCATTAGTAAGGCGGTAATGATGGTTATTTGTTCAGCAACATTTGTAGTTACCAAATAAAAACTTGTTTGTCTTACGTTTTGGAAAACAATTCTTCCTTCTTCAATTGCATCAACAATCGTTGCAAAATTATCATCTGCTAAAACAAGTTCTGAAGATTCACGGGCAACATCCGTTCCTATTTGCCCCATAGAGATTCCAATATCTGCTCTTTTCAAAGCAGGAGCATCATTAACCCCATCCCCAGTCATGGCAACAATTTCTCCTTGTTCTTGTAGAGTTCTAACAATCTTTGATTTCATTTGTGGGGCCACCCTTGCAAAAAGATTTACTTCCCTTACTGCTTTTGAAAGTTCATCATCAGTCATTTTTTCTATTTCTTCCCCAGTTAGAACTTTATCGTTGTCTGAATACAATCCAACTTCTTTTGCAATTGCTATAGCTGTTTCTTTGTGATCCCCCGTTTTCATGATCACTCTGATTCCTGCGTTTCTTGCTTTTTGAATTGCATCCTTAACTTCTTTTCTTGGAGGGTCCTTCATTGCAACTAATGAAACAAAAGTTAAATTGTGAACCAGTTCTTTTGAAGCTGATTTCACGTGAGAAGGAATTTCTTTATACGCCACACCTAAAACTCTCATTCCTTGCTTTGCAGATTTGTCTGCTTTGTCTAACATTTTTTTCTTCAATTTTGAATCGAATTTAATTTTCTTACCTTTGCTTAAAATGTGTGAAGAATTTTCTAACATATTTTCAAATGCTCCAACAACGCAAAGTTCTTTCTTTTTTCCATTGTTGTTTATTATTGTTGCCCTAAATTTTAAAGCTGAAGAAAAAGTTAAGTCGTCAATTATCTCGCAAGTTGTTATTCTTTTTTTATCTAATCCTGCTTTCTTTGCTAAAACTAATAATGCTGCTTCCGTTGGATCTCCCGTAATTTCGTATCCATCTTCTTTCCTTGACAAACTAGATTTGTTGCATAATGCAGAAATTGTCAAGGTTTTGTTTAGCTCGTAATCTTTAAGTGGATTGATTAATTTTTTGTTTTCAGAGAATCTCCCTATAGGTTCCCACCCATTTCCACTAACGTTCACTTCCTTATCTAGAGTGCTGATTTTTTCAACATTCATAGTATTCTTTGTGATGGTTCCAGTTTTATCTGTAGTGATTACTGTCGCGACTCCAAGTGTTTCAACTGCTGGCAAATGTCTTATCAAAGCATTTCTTTTCGCCATTCTCCTCGCACCAACTGTAAGAACAATTACAAGAACTGCTGGCAATCCTTCAGGAATTGCTGAAACTAAAGATGCAATTGTAAATAAGAAAATATCTATAAAATCTAATTTATTTACGAAAAATCCTATTAGGAAAACTATAAGAGATCCAATAATGGCAAAGGCTGCCATTTGGTAAGCTAATTGAGTAATTTTTTCATTAAAATGTAATTTTGGTTGAATTGTTTCTTGTAATGAACTTGCTATTTTTCCCATCTCTGTTTGATTTGCAGTATTTACAACAACTGCTTTGGCATAACCTGAAACGACTAAAGTTCCTTGAAATATTGAATTTGTTCTGTCCCCTAAGGAAACGTTTTCATCCAAAACTCCAATCTTTTTTTCAACTGGCAAAGATTCTCCTGTTAAAGAGGATTCTTGGGTTTTCAAATTTTTAAGTTCAATTAAATATGCGTCTGCGGGAACACTGTCTCCTTCTTCTAAAATTATAACATCACCTGGGACAACTTCTTTGGAAAGGATTTTTACTTCTTCTCCATTTCTTAAAACTCTCGCGTGGGAAACTATTAATTTTTTTAATGCAGATATTGCACGTTCTGCTTTTCTTTCTTGAACGTAACCGATTGTTGCATTGATAAAAACTACTGCCAAAATTACATATGCGTCAATAAGATGATCAAAAAGAAATGAGATTATCATTGCAATAAATAAAATGTAAATTAAAGGGCTATTGAATTGTTTCAAGAAAACAAGAATCTCTGGAGTTTTCTTTTCTTTTGAAATTTCATTGCAACCATATTTGTTCAGTCTAATTTCAACTTCTCTTTTTGAAAGTCCTTTCTCAGAAGCGTTTAATTTGCTAAAAATTTCCTCTTTTGATTTTGAATGGAATTTCTCCATAAATAAAGATAGAATAAACGTTTAATAATTTTTTTAATCGAAAGTTTCAATTTCTTCGAATGATTTCTCAACTAATTTTTCCATATCAAAATCTTCTAGAAGTCTTTTGAAAAAATCTAACTTAGTTTTTGTTGCTGGACTTTTTGATAAAATGCTGCAGCAATCTTTGTATTTTTCAATGCTTAAATTATAAGTATCAATTTTTCTGGCAAGTCCGATTATTTCTTCCTTATCATAAGTTAAAAGTGGTCTGAAAATCAAAGTTGAAATTCCTTGACTTGAAGCTTTTATGTTTTCAATTGTTTGACTTGCTACTTGACCAAGATTATCTCCTGTGACAATTGCATCATAATGATTTTCTATTGCGAATTTTTCTGCTACTTTTAACATATAATGTTTAAACATAACTAAATCATATCTCTCTGGAATTTGTCCTTGTGAATGGATTTCGTAAAAGGAGTATGGTATGAAATGTAATTTTGAATCTGTTTGATAGTTGTCTAATGTTTCAACAAATTTTTTGATTTTTGATTTTTCTGCGGTTTTGTTATCTGCAAATGTATGGAAATGTAAGAAATTTACATTGCAGCCTCGCTTCATCATTAACCAAGCCGCAACAGGAGAGTCTATTCCCCCAGAAAGTAAACATAAAACTTTTCCCCCAGTTCCCACCGGTAATCCTCCAAGTCCCTCAATTTTTTCTGTATAAATTAAAATCTTTTTTGGAGTGACCTCAATGAAAATAGTTTTGTCAGGATTTGAATAGTCAACTTTAATTCCAAGTTTACTTGCAACTTCTCCTAACTTAGTATTTACCTCGACAGAAGTTAATGGAAATTTTTTATCTGATCTTTTGGTTTTGAAAGATATTTTTTCTATTTTATCTTCTTTCATAATTTCTTCAGCTTTTTCTTCTATATCCTCATAAGTTGCAGGAATTTCTTGAACAAACGAAAAATTTTTTATTCCGAAAACTTTTTTCAAACTATCTGAAATCTTACTTTCGTCAGAATCTACCTCTGCAATTATTCTTTTGTCTTGTCTAGTGATTTTCTTCAAATTTAGTTTATTTCCCTCTAAAGATTGCTTTATATTTTCCATTAATTTTTTCTCAAATTTTGGGAAATTTCCTTTCTTTAGTCCGATTTCTCCGTGGTGAATTAATACTTTATTCATAATAAACTCAGAAAAAATCGCTATAAAAAGTTAACTTTTGAGAATATAAATATTTATAACAAAAAACTCGCTAGAATTTTATGTTTTACAAAAGGAAAAAAACTCAAGAAGAGATTATTGCTGAAGTAGAAAAATTTTATCAAAAAAAGGAAATTACTTTTGGAACTTTGTGTGAGGATCTTTACAAAACTGGAAAATCAGGTGTTTTGACTTTAGCTGCTGGGGGAATGTGCACGATGACTTCGATAGCATTTGCAACTGGATTATATATTATTAATGATAGGATTTTTGGAGAAGACCATGCACGCTTAGCTGACAATGTGGGATTGTTGATGTTTGTTTTGGGGGGAGGTGCAGTAGCTTCTGGATTTGGGATAAAATTCTTCTCAAAATTTACGATTGAGAACTATAAACAATTCAAAGAACATCGTGAAGAATATAGGACTAAAAATCTTGAAAGCAAGACTTAAAAAGTCCTTATTTCTCTTATTTTGGTAAGTTGGGTAGTTAATTTCGGGACTTAGCTTTTGGTTAAGCAAATTTCGTAAAGATATCGAAATTTAGTTCTGAGGAAGGTCCGCCCACCATATTAAGGTTATCCATGAAAGTGGATTGTCGTGAGACAAGGCTCTGGTACAGAAACGCCACAGCCCATATTGGCTCTGAACAAGTTCAGGCCTCGTTCGTCGAACGAGAGTAATGAAACATGCGTGGAACGTTGAGATATGGGATTTGATGAAACGAACATCCTGACCGGTGCAACCCTTTAAGGGGCTTAGTCAAATGTTAACAAGTTCGGTTTGTCTTGAAAAAGAAACAACGAACTACAGAAGGTGGCCTATTCCCAACTTACACACCTTAAATAAAAATCGGAGATTTTAACAACATCTCCCAAGCATGGTCAACGTAAAGGTGGCCTATTCCCGACTTACATTCTTTTATTTTGTAGCTTTAAGGTGATAGTCTTTGAAATATTGTGCACGTCTTTTTGCATGTTCCTTTGCCTCTTGAAACATCTTATTAAATTTTCCCTTGCGAACAGAATCTAATCTCAAACCAATAGTTCTTCTAGATTGAGAATCTGTTATTATTTCGGCAAAGGAATGAAAGTCAGCTAATTCGTAAAAAGTGTGTATATTTTCTCCACCTTCTGGAACTTTCAAATCTAGGAATGATCCTGATTCTAGAACAAATCTTCGTATATCTCTCATTGATTCCCAATCTAACAAAACCTGTTCACCGATAGGTTTTATAGAATATTCTCTCGAAAATTCTGTTCCAAATGGTCTGTAAAACATGATTTTGAATAAAAGAAATAGGTTATAAAGCTTGCGTTGACAACATTTAAAAAAGAATTCTTACTTAAATTTCAATCTGGGAATGTAGCTCATAAAGGAAACCAAGGTTTCCCTTATCAACCCATCCTATTAAGATTGGTTCAAGACTGATTGGTATCGCTACAAACTCAATGGGAATGTAGCTCAGCGGGAGAGCACATGACTGAAGCTCATGGTGTCCGGGGTT
>CAZJVQ010000033.1:0-9589 GCA_964549605.1 Candidatus Woesearchaeota archaeon
CACTTGCTTTTGTTTATGTTGATAATTTAGGGAAAGATGTTTTTGTCAATAAGATTATAGTTGATGCAGGATTCAGTGATGTATACGCCTACGGCGATGAAGAAGGGGAGTGTCGGGGGAAGGTTGGATAGGAAAGGGTTAAAAGTTGACTAGACCAAATAATACATATCCCACATATAAGCGAGATATTTATTTCTTTATAAGATCTATTACCCAATCTCTATCAATAATTTCCGCACCATTATTTCTTTTCGTCATAAACCTTCTATTTTGAATTAGATCATATCCATAATCATAAAGTTTGAAACCATGTTTTTGAGCGATTTTTATTAAGGTTTCACTAATGGGAATTTTAACCTCCCTTACAGTATTATTCCCAATAATGATTATACAATGTCTATTTTTCTTCAAAACTTTATCATATTCTATGATGGTTTTTTCCATGTTATAAAAATATTTATGGACTATGTATGCACTTTTTTTATTTATTAAATATATTTCTTTTACGATCTTATCTATTTTTCTGAATCCAGTTTTATGTAATTTTTTATAATTTAATGCTGCATGGTTCTCTCCGCCAATTTGGTTTTTATCTAAATTTATTAAACCATTTCTATCTGTTTTTTTTAACCAAAATAACTCCAATTTAAAGTTTCTAAAATATTCCTGAGCATTTGCATATGGGGGGGATGTTATGATTAAATCAACTTTTTTTATTTTTGGGGGTAATTTTATATTTCTTGAATCATTGGTTTTTATAAACTGTGTTTTTATTTTTTTATTTTTTGTTATCTCATAAAGTTCTTCAAATGATTTTGAATATTTCCTTAATGTTTCTTTGAATAATCTAATTGGATAAAATTTCTCTCCATTATTTCTTTTTTCCTGCATTTTAGGAGAGCAATAAGTTTTAGGATTTCTTGGATCTGCATAAGAAGACTTTCTTATTATTGAAGAAAAACAGATCTCAAAAAAATTCTTTATTTTCTTATTTATTTCATGGGAATCATACAAAATGTTTATTGCAGTCATTATTTTCCTTAACTCTTTTATGCTTTTTTTACTAAACCAGTATTCTTTATTTGGGAAATCGACATCGTAGGATAACTTTAGTTTTTTTGATAATAAAGAATCTAATTTTTTTATTGCACTCTTTAAATCCCTTGGTTTAATAGGGGTTGTTTTAACTTTTGCAATTAAGCGTGCAAGAGGATTAATATCGGCTCCTAATGAATGTCTCCCCATTACATTCGCCTCTAATAACGTCGTCCCAGATCCTGCCATCGGATCAAGCACTATTTCCCCTTCCTTAGAATATTTTTCTATAAAAAATCTTGGTATTTGTGGAATGAATTTTGCAGTATAAGAATGTATACCATGCGTAAGATAATTATTAGTTATTTTGGCTTGGCAATTTTTCTTAAATTTAAAATTCTTAGATTTCATTTTTTTCTAACCTATAAATAACTGAATGGATGTCCTCTTTTTTATTATAAACTTTAGATATTTTATAAAGCTTCTCAAAAAAAACATCTTCTTCATTAAAATGCTGCTTTAATTCATTTAATATTTTTACACAAGTACTTAAAGCATATTTTCTAAGATTTAAAGTATAAAATAAAAATTTGTTAAAAGATATAGCAAGACTTGACATTTTTAAGTAATATTCAACTTTCTTATCTAATTTTTTTGATTTCATGTTTTCTTTTATTAAATTCTTATCCTCGTCATCTTTTAAAGAAACAAAAGTTTTTGAGTTGCAAATTGGGCATACATCCGGAATATCTTTCGATTTTATTAATTCTTTATAGCCAAAACAGTAAGTACATAGGACATTAAGCTTCCTATTTTTTAAATAAAAAGTTAATTTCTTTACGGGATTATGTATAAAACTACGATGTACCCCCCACGGATCTGGATTCATAATTTTTAAGGGGCGGTAAAAATCTTGAGAACTTTTATTTCCTTCATAAATCTCTTTCCAATCGGGGTGAAAATCATAAAGTTTTTGAAAATCATGATATTTTTTCAACAGTGCAAAAGATATTCCTGTTCTATTTCCTTCTTTAAATTCTTTTGCTGTGTTAAACATATCTGGAGAAAAATTGTTTGGAAAATAAAATAGAAAATTTGATTTTTCTATTATTCCTTCAGGAATTTTATTTGTATTAGTTATTTTATCTTTTTCCTTGAAAACAACCCTTCTAAATCTAACGTAGCTAAAAATTGAATCATCATTAAAATCTTTCTCAGTAATTTCTTCTGCTTTTATTAAATGCCGGAAGTCCTCTCCGAAGCCCTGAAATAAAAGGGCTCTCAAATAAATTGGTTTCTCTAAAATCTTTTCCTCTGGATGATCTTTAAATAATTTTCTGTAATCTGAAGATCTTATACATATTTCAAACATTTTATTGTTGGTTTCTTCTACAATCAATTTTCTTTGATGTAAATTTTCAATATCCCTTTTTAGTTCTACTACTTTTAATGGAGAAATAAAGTAAGAACCCATGTTTCCTATTTGAACCCCATATGCAGGATCTGAGACTAATTCATTCCAGCAAACTTTGTTATCCACCAACCTATAACTTTTTGTTTGAACATTTGCATCATTTATCAAAGTATAAAGAAACTTTAAATTAGATAATTTACAAGATTCCTCTAATGTCTTAAAGTTTCTTGTGTAAATTTTTATCCTTGGAAGTAAAGGATGGGAGAAAAAATCTATTATATTAGCTTTTTGTAAAACCGAGGCATTCATTATCGAACTAATTTTAAAATGAAAAACCCTCTCAAGTTCGGGACATGCGACAACTACATATTGTTTATCCTCTTTTGTTTCATTTAAGTAAAAAGAGCTTCCAAATGATTCTAAAACTATGCAGTCCACTTTTCCAAGGTATTGTTTTTTATTCTCTTTATTTGGTAGATTATTAGCAAAAATTGAAGCACCATCATTTTCTAAAGATTCCAATATTTTTTTAAAGTAAAGAGAAATTCCTTCATAATCTCTTTTAACGCCATTTTTTAAGTCTTCATAATCTTTCATCCATCGATTATCCACAAACAAAACTCTTTCTAAACAATTAACAAATTTTATTAGAACATCATTATTTTTTAAAGTAATTCCATTTTCCATTTTATTCAGATAGTAGAATAAATATCATCATAAATTGATATGTATTCATCAATTAATTTTTCGTCATTAGAAATAATCCCACTTTCCAAATTATATAATATGCTTGTATCACGAAAGTTAGCGGAACCAATGTAAATGTTATTTCTATCACAGATTATTATTTTTGCATGAATCTGAAATTGTTGAATTTCATTTTTTGATTCAAATAAATATTTTATTTCAAGATTCTTCATTGATTGTTTGAGTCTTTCTAAAACAGGATTATTTCCATATCTACTCGGAACAGTTAAAAATTGTATTTGGACGTCTTTACCTATTTCCCTTAAATAATCAATAATAGAAGCGTCCACATAAGGAGAAAGTATTCTTAATTTTCTTTTGGCTTGAGAAAATAGGTTTCTAATTGATTCATCTGTTAAGAATATATTTTTATGTTTTTTCAAGATTGATTCTTTAAATTTGGGGGGCAAGGTCATAACTATCTTATATGGATCTTGCCTTTCTTTTTCCACAATCCGTTTAAATTTTAAAAAAGAGTTTCCATGGTCTGTTACAACCCATTTACAAGATGAAATTAACTTTGAATTACCTTCTCTTTTAATGAATCCCATTCCTTCAAGACTTTTAAATAAGTCTATATTCGTTCCAGATATTTTTTTAGTGATTTCTCTAAAACTCTTTGGACTTTCTTTCAATTCAATTAATATTTGTTGAGATGTTTTCTCCAAATTCATTTTAATTATAAAAAGTATCCAGATTGTTAAAAATAGGAGATAAAAGGTGCCGATTCAATGCTTGATTAACTTCTCCACAAGTATCAAGAAAGATGCATTTTGGGCATTTGTTTCTACAATCGCATTTTTCAACTGTTTCGGTTAGTAAATCAAGTAAATCAACAAAGTTATTAGGATCATCCCAAAGTTTTTTACAACCCCCGATTCCTCCTTCCCGATTATCATAGATTATTACTTGGTTTTTTTCTAAATCATATGAACCACTAAATTCTTGGTTTGGAAGTCCTGTAATAATTGGCATAAAAACCAAAAGTGCATGTTTTAGTGTATGTAAAACCCATCTTTTAAGTTGCATTTCTCTCATTTCAGTATCTTCATTTTCTATATCTCTCATAAATTCTTCGTACAAGTCAGAATCTTCTTTATATAACTCTCTTAAATAATTTAAACATTCTTCATAGACTTTTGGATTTAATCTAATCACAACTCCTTGAGTAGTTAATTTTCTTCCATAGTAAGCATGATTTGGAAATGTTTTATATCTTACATTTTCATACTGCCCTAATTTATACCCCCAAGTAACTTGCGAAACAGCTATATCGTTAGAATAAAAAACGCCATCACAAAAATCTTTGTTAAGAAATCCTTCAAAACTCAAAGGCTTTAAAGTAGAATCTTCTACATTGGCAAGAGAAATTGTTATACCCTTTGTTAAATTTTCGGTTGGTTCCTGAGGTCTATAACCCCCACCCCATTGTTTAAAAACCTGATACTGCTCAATAAATTCCTTACAGTGTTTACAAATCCAATATAATGATCCCATTGGTTGTTCAGGATCCCTAATGGTTAATCCAAGCCAATCTTCTACACCACAATGAGGACAATTTTTCTTTGAAGCCTTAATATAGAGTACAATTGGTTTATTCTTTCTATTTTCTCTTTCTTGACTTCTTTTATCTTTATTGTCAGCTCTTCTAACCAAAATTGGGGCTTGAGAAAGATTCCCTCCACATTCTTTACAAATAAATTTAAATTGACTGATACCTCTAATAGAAGATGTTCCTCTGACAAAATTATTACAATTATCACACATAAAAGATTCAAGTTCAGGAGTCAATCTTGCTACAACTTTTTCTATTTCATTAATTCTAACTTTGCTTATAAATTCCTGCATATAATCTACCTTTTGACTTTCTGTTTTTGGTTCATCAAATGAAGGTAAAGCCAAACCATAAAAAGTTTCTGGATCAAGAAGTCTTAATCTCCCCTTCATTTTACCATATGCTTCCCAAGGGAGGATTATGGAACCTCCTGTTTCTATTAAATCCACTCGATACATATGCTCCCTGTAAGTTGCATACGCGTTCTTAAATAATTTAGAGATCGCATATCCCATTGGTCTGCTATTTCTTTTACTTGTCGCCATTTTATATTTGAAAAATAACCTCTACTACCTTATCAGCATTTCTTAATCCCCCAATTTGAAATTCATCATTAATTTTATTAAACAACTCTTTAACGTTCTTAATTTCAGAGTTGACAAAAACAAAACCTTGAAGTCCTTCTTTAGAATCCTCTAAAGTTTCGGATACTATAGAATCATTTTCAATTAAATTCCCAAAACAAGATTTGCAGAGATCAAGAAAATTATTTTTAAATTCTTCCGAAAAACCTTTTTTTGCATCCTCTGCTGATAAAAATTCTCTCAGATCATTTATAGAAGATATTTTCTCAGTATCTGGATGAGAACTTAAATAATCAAAAAATAATGCCCGTATATGATTTTTCAAGATAACTTCATTGTTTCTGTTAAGTGGAGGATCTACTATAAATTTTTTATCTTTTTTAGACAATGTTTCTAACATTGCTTTACATTTCTCAAGATAAAAATAATCTAATGAACTCCATTTTCTTAAAGTAGTGATTACTACCGCATCTTTTTTTCTCCCTGACCTTCCAACTCGTTGCATATAATCATTAAAAGAAGATGGAACTCCATGTAAAAGAAGAACATTTATATCATCAAAGTCAACTCCTACTTCTAAAGTAGAAGTAGCGTAAAGGACGTCTATTTCTTTTCTTGTGAACTTTTTTTCGATTTCTGCTCTTAAATCTTTCTCAAACTGCGATGTATGTCCTCCTATCAAAAAACTCTTCCCCTCAATCTTTGGTATTCTTGACTTTGTAAGTTTAATCAGATTTCTATTATCTTTAATACTTTCACAGAAACCTAAAATAGATGGTTTGTCTTTGAAATTTTCAGCAAAGTACTTTAACATATATTGAACACCATATGAAAGCGTATCAGAGCTATCATACGATCTTGGTAAAATAAAAAGATGTTCTCTTTGAACCATTTCTTCTCTTGAAATATCATCTTTGTAAGCAGTATTTTCATCAAAAGGAATTTTACTAATATTTTCAGAATTGAATAGTTGTTTAGCAAATTCTTCTGGATGTTTTATAGTAGCAGTGGCACCAATAAATGTAGGTTTATATTCTTGGTCTCCAGAATAACCTCCAATCATCTTTATCAGTCTTTTCAAAAACATTGAAGTATTAATCCCAAATGCTCCCCCGAGCATGTGAATTTCATCTAATACTAAAATCTCTGGAAAACATTGAGGTTCTATTTGTAATAATGGTTTGTGACAGATCGGACAAATTCTCTTATTAAGGTATGATTCTCCACAATTCTCACAATATTTTATGGGTCTGCCAAATATAGAATGATTTTCAGGAGAATTCATTAATGTATAATGAAGCGTATCTTGATTAGTAATAATAATGTCTGGAATCTGTTTATGAATTTCATATCTTGTTAAGATTAGATAACTTAAGTCTTCACCACATTCAGAACACAATGCAAGATTTTGAATTCCTTCACTTTTGAAAGTTATTTGTGAATTACATTTTGGACATTTGAAAGGGACCCACAATTCTTTTTCCTCTTTAGAAGATTTTTTTATATCACCATGATAAATACCCATAGTTATTTGTCTTTTTCCCTTTTCTTTTAATTTTTTATTAATGCTATACAAGCTTTTGAATATCCTTGCGGCTTGGTCATTAGCAAGCGCTTTTGTGGGGTAAAAAACTAAAGATTTAGTTCCAATTTTTTCTATGTTTTCGTAACAATAATTTATCAAAGGTACAGCAAAAGTTTCTGTTTTTCCTCCTGCAGTTCTAACAGAAATTATGTTAACTATACCTTTCTTTTCTTTTAATTCTTTGGCAATTTTTATTATTCCTTCTTCTTGATATTTGTAGAAAGTGTCTATATGTTCGTAAGAATTTACAACATCTTCGTGGATTATTACCCCTTGCTCTTTTGCCCAAGAAAGAAATTCTCGTTTATTCTTTCCTTCTACAAACCTTGGAATCAATTCATGTCCCATATAATATTCTGAAAAATTTATTGAGGACAGGGATTCTTCTTGTGGAACAAGATTAAACAATCTTTTTATTGAAGTTTCTATCCCCCACCTATTTTCTCTTATATAGAATTTTGCCTGGGAGCATTCTTCTTTTATATTAAAATCAAGCAGCAGCCCTAATGGAATTGTTTGGTATCTCTCATGTTCCCTTTTCTTTATCCCAACTTTCTTAAGAGATGTTAGTTCACGTCCTTTCTCATTTTCATTTACTATTCTTAATTGAATTCTATAAACACCTTCTGATTCTTTTTTCACATTTTTTAAAAAAGTTATATTAATATTATTTGGATTTTCACTAAATTCCTCTTTGCCGAAGACTTTATATCTAACACTGAAGTCCTTATTCCAGTTAGATTTTAAAAAAGACTTAGAACCCAATTCTTTAAATTTTACTAGGGGTTCATTCTTATATTCTTCTCCATTATCTTTGTTTCTAATAATAATTTTTGAGTCCAGATTCTTCAAGTTTAATTCAATTATGCAATTGACTGGTAAAAAATCTTTTTCGGTGGATTCATCTGAAGATTTTATTTCACCATTTCTGACAAAAAAATTAAATATTGTTTTTATTGTTGGATTCTCCCCATTTTCTTTAATTAGAAAGTCATATCCAATAATATTCTGGGAAACAGGTCTATCAGAAAAAGTATATAATCCTGATGAAGAAGTTTCTGGGAACTTTGTTTCTAAGACTCCAAGATGAGGCTTAGGCAAGAGATATTTATTCCTTAAATTGAGAATAAAATAATCAATCAATTTTGATTTATCAAATTGTACCTTATCCATATCATTAATATTTTTTAGATACTATAAAGGTTTTTCTGTTCTAAAGGTCCACCTAATTATTTATTTTTCAAGCTCCCTTTTATCCTTTTCCTTTCCTGAGATAACCTATAGATAATCCCTTCTTTATCCTCTCAAACCACTTCCCAATAACATCCTCAAACAAAACTATCACACTAAAAAGCAACAAAGCTGAGAGCATTCCTGAGATAAAAACTTCTTTGTAGTAGCATAACATAAAATAATCAGGTACCTGATATATATAAATACTCTGGTACCCGAGATGTAACTTTAAAGTAGGTACCCGATAAGTTTAAATATAAATTAATCATTGATATTATATGAAATTGCAGAAACAAAAAACAGATTATAAGAGAAATTATCATAAATACGTCGTTGTCCTTTCAGAAAAAGATATCAAAAAAGCTGGCTTCAAAGCTGGTGATGAATTAAAAGCTGAGGCTAAGAAAGGGAAAGTGGAGTTGAGGAGGAAATGACTAGGATGGAAATGGTGTGGTTTGTGAGGGATTGGGTTAAAAGGGTCTGTTTTAAAGGAATAAGATTTTCTTTTAAGTAACATAAACATTTAAATACTCTTTTTTATTACTTATAATATAAAATGCCAAAAAAAATTGAATATCCAAGAGCATCATTTAAAGCATGTTTAAATCTAGCTAGTGCCATAGGGTCTTTGGGGGGTAATTGTGAGATGTCCATGTGCGCTGCAAAGATGGGTAAAAAAATGGGTGGTGGTTTTCAAGATCTTACTAGTGCTGCTGCAAAGTTTGGGCTTATAACTAGAAAAAAAGGGGTCTTATACCTAAGCGACACTTATAACAAAATGAATCTCTCTTATACTGAAGATGAAAAAAAAGGGTTTCTTAGAGATTTTTTCTTAGGGGTTCCTGTCTTTAAAGAAATTTACTCAAAATATAGGGAAGTCAAACTCCCTGTAGATATATTAGATAAGGCGTTGGTTAAAGAATTTGATGTGGATAGAAAACTTTCTAAGAGAGTGTCCAAATATTTTATAGAAGGGGCAAAAGAAATAGGTCTACTAAATTCAGATAATAGCTTTAATGAAACGGATATTGTTGATCTAAATATTGTAGATAGATCCGAAGGTAAAAAAACACTAATAAAAAATAGTAAATTAATCACCGAGGAAGATTATAGTGGTTTAGACACATTTGTGGTCCACATTTCTGGTAAAGGTATGAATTCAAAAATAGAAATAAATGAGATTGAAGACTTATCTATAGTCGATGCCATGATCAATAAAATTAAAAAAAACCTAGAGAATTTAGATTCATAGTCATATATGACAGAAGGCACAACACGGCAGAACTCCAGACTCTGCCGTGCTTCTTAAATAACTCAAATAAATTAAATTTAAAAAACTATCTGGTTAGATTGATTTAAACCAAAATGACCCACTACATCTACCTATTAGAATGTAAGGATAAGGAAAATAAAATAACTTATTATTGTGGATATAC
>CAZJVQ010000034.1:0-8426 GCA_964549605.1 Candidatus Woesearchaeota archaeon
ATAAAAAATCTGACATGATAAATTTAGAACAATCCCCTATAAAAAATTAACCATATGTATTTGGATGAAATTTTATACTTCTTATTTTCCCTTTCTCTTCATCCAAATCAATGAGGGTATTAACTTTTGCTCCAAAACCGGCATTAATTACTGTTGTTTTTCCCAGTCTTTGTTTACCAAAATGTTCATGCATATGCCCTCCAATGCACAATAAAGGTTTATATTTTTCAACTAATTCCTTAGCAATCACAGAACCATAATGATACCCATATTTTGGAGATTCTTTATTTGTAATTTTATCCAAAGAAGTTTTGAATGGAACATTATGGGGCATAAATATAACTGGATTTTTGGATTTTTCAAACAAGCTTATGAGTTTTCCTTTGTTTTCTTTATAGTCTCTAATCTTATCTCGTAATTCTTTTTTAGTTAGTCTTGCTTCATCTTCTTTATACTGGGGAATTTCGGGACCAGAAACAATACCATAACCAATAATATCAAAACCTTCAATAGATTTTTTTCTAAAATGCACATCATTTAGATTTTCAAGACCTTTAATTAACTTAGGCCACTTATTCTCCCTGTATCTTGGCCATTCATATTCTTTAAAGCCTGTTTGATCATGATTTCCTGGAATAAGATAAACTGGCTTTCCAAAAGAATTCAAAAATTCCAAAATTCTTCTTCCATCCTTAAATGCGCCATCTAAAATTTGTTTAGCTTTTTGCCTCCCAATTTCATCCCACCATTCAGTCTTGTATTCTGGATTTTTTCTTTGTTTTCTTAAATTTCTAAAAATATATTTGGTCGCCCTATCTGAACAAAGATCTCCCGGAGCAATTATTGCATCAAAATCATTAAAGTGAATTTTTGGTTTCTGACCATGTAAATCTCCAACAACTAATAATTTCATTTTTTCTTTTTCTTAATTACAGAAATGTTCGCTTCTTTTAATTGGCTCTCAACAATTTCTGAAGGGGCATCAAGCATAACATCTTTTGCTTCTTTATTCTTAGGGAAAGTTATTACCTCTCTAATAGAATTCTCTTCAGTTAACAATTGAATTAATCTATCAAAACCAAAAGCAATTCCCCCATGAGGTGGCGCTCCAAAACTCAAAGCCTTAAGCAAAAAACCAAATTTAGCTTCAGCTTCTTTTTTAGAAATCTTCAAAATATCAAAAACTTTCTGTTGCAAATCAGCATTGTGAATTCTAATACTTCCTCCTCCAATCTCAGTTCCATTCAAAACCAAATCATATGCTTGAGATTTAGCTTTCTCTTTATCCTTATCCAAATTAATTGGCATAGTAAAAGGATGGTGTGTTGCAGAATATCTTTTCTCTTCTTTATCATAATCAAACATTGGGAAATTCAAAACCCAAGTAAATGCAAATTTCTCTTTTGTCTCTGGCCTTAAATCTGGTCTATCAGTCCCATATTTTTTCATTGCATCGTCATAATCCATTCTCTTAAAAGGAAGTTTAAGATCAACATTCAAAATTTTCTTAAAAACCTGTTTAACCATTTTCTCTGTTAAATTAATAATATCTTCCTGTTCAATAAAAGACATCTCAACATCAATCTGAGTAAATTCTGGTTGTCTATCGGATCTTAAATCTTCATCTCTAAAACATCTTGCAATTTGAATATATTTATCAAATCCTCCAATCTGAGAAAGTTGTTTGAATAATTGAGGACTTTGCGGTAAAGCATAAAATCTTCCAGCATAATTTCTAGAAGGAACTAAATAATCTCTTGCCCCTTCAGGAGTAGATTTCGCCAAAATTGGAGTTTCAATTTCTACAAATTTCTCATTATAAAAAAAGTCCCTAACAGCTTTCAAAGTTTCACTCTTCAAAATCATATTTCGCTGCATTCTATCACTTCTCAAATCCAAGAATCTATATTTTAATCTAGTTTCCTCATTCAAATCATCATCATTAATTCCAAACGGTAAAGGGGGGGCAACATTGAATATATTCAACTCATCTATAGAAAGTTCAACTTTCCCAGACGCAATATCTTTATTCTCGGTTCCTTTTGGTCTTAATTTTACTTCTCCCTTAATCTGAACGCAAGACTCCATAGTAACTTTCTTAGCATCTGCAAAAGTATCTTTTTTCTTATGAATAACAGTTTGAATTTTACCATACCTATCTCTCAAATCAATAAAAATAACAGCACCATGCTCCCTAACCGTATCAACCCAACCACAAAGAGTAACTTTTTTACCTGCAAGTTTTTCAGTAACTTCCCCAATATTGTGGCTCCTTAACATATTAAAATCTATCTAGCATACTTTTTAATCATTTCCATGACTTCGCTACCTGAAATTTTCCCTTTGAATTCCTTCATAACAAGCCCCATATAAGCATTTGGAGACAATCCAGGCTTACTCTTAATTATCTTATGTACTTCCTCATCAAGATTGACATCCAATTTCTCTGGGACTTTAACTTCTTCAAAACTTTTACCTTTAGATAACTCCGTCAAAATATGTTTTATTTGACCTTCAGAAATTTTTCCCTTACTTAAAGAATCCAAAACAAACAAAAACGCTTCCTTATCCAAATTTTCTTCAATTTCTTCCATAGAGATTTTTTCCTTTTTAGAAATCTCTTTTGGAAAAATCAAAATCATTTTAGAAATAAGCATTGGTTTATTCAAAACTTTCAAAAGTTCCTTAAATTCTTCAACTTTATTTTCCTTAAACAAAATCTTAATCATTTCATCAGTCAATCCTTCCCTTCTAAGTTCTTCTTCAATTTCACTCTTCAATTTAGGAAGATCTCTCTTAACTTCATTAATCAAATCCCTAGAAATTTTTAACAAAGGCAAATCTGTTTCAGGATACATTCTAGCAGCCCCAGGCATTGGTCTCAAAAATTCAGTCTTACCATCCAACAAAACTTTCCTAACTTCTGTCTTAACTTGTTTTTTAGATTCAACTATTTTCAACTGTCTCTCAGCTTCTTTCTCAACTGCCTTCTCAATCAAATCAGGTTTCTGAACTCCTTTTACTTCAACTCTCGCGCCTTTCTCAATTGAAATATTAACATCCTGTCTAATAGTTCCAAGACCTCTTTTAATTTTACAACTTCTCAAAATATTTCCCAAAAATAAAGCAACTTCTTTTGCCTGTTCCGGATTTTTAATATCTGGAGCTGTCGCAATTTCAATCAAAGGAACGCCAAGCCGATCCAATCTAAACATTACAATATTTCCATCCCGAGACATTTCTCTAGCAGAATCTTCTTCCAAACAAATTGAATCAATTCCGACCCTCCCATATTTTGTTTCAACATAACCATCTCTCGCAATAAGAACAGTTCTCTGAAATCCAGAAGTATTAGAACCATTAACAACAGTCTTTCTCATAATCTGAGTCAAAGGAAAAATTTTAGCATTCAACAAAACTGCAACTTGCAATCCAATTTTCAATGCTTCAGGATTTAATTGATGTGGAGGTTCTTCATCTAATTCAACCAAACAAACAGAATCATAGCCCTGATATACAAAATCATTATCTAAAGAAGCCTGATAAGCAGCAGCAACGTCAACTTCCCCACTTTCCCCTGCAACAGCATGAAGTTTCCGATTAATCAAAAAATCAGGTTCATCTTTTCTCAACAAAGAAGGACAATTGCAGAATAATTTATTTGTATCCAACTGCTGATGAATTTCTAAACCACACTTTAATCCTAACCCATTATAATCTAAATCCATAAATTAAATTAGAAGACTGAGTTTATTAAATTTTATCTAGTTGCTTCTAAGCTTTTATTAAAAGGAAGATATAATGGCCTTTGATTATGAAGTTTTTTCTTTAAGTCAGTTAAAAATTTATTCCCAGGGAAAAAACCAAAACGATCCTTACTAAATTCATTTTCGCCAACAATAATTCTTTTTTTAAGTTCTTTAGATTGTTCATGGTCAAGAAGATTAGTTATATCTTTAGGCTCATAACCTTGTCTTTCTAAAACAGAAATCATGGATAAAATATCCTCATAATGCTGAAATTCTTCTTTTGGAGTATAAAGTTTATTTCTAATAATAAATTCAGGCTTAATAATTCCTAAAGGAATTCCAAAATGATTATTAACCTTTGATTCCCCATATCGTTTATTACAATCTCCAAGAGAAAAATCAATTTTACAATCTTCTTCTCCAAAAGTGTTTAATTTTAAAGTCCTCTTGTCTGGAACATTGGAGCTTTTCAAATCATTGGAAACATTATATCCTGCCCTAATTGAGTTTAAAACACGATAATTCCCAACAATATCTATATCCTTTGATCCCCTCCAAACTCTTGCAATGGATTCTCCAAAAGAATCCATAAGATTAGACAAAACCGCGTAACCTCCAAAAAGAGCATACTCTCCAGATAACCCTTGAGAATTTAATCGGCTAGCTATATCTAATGAATATCCTAAAAATGTTTTTGTAGGCTCTTGCAAATCCTTAAATAATTCCAAATAGGAAAACACATTTTCATCTGTTAAACTATCTTCTAAATGTCCAAAAGTCATAAGAAATATTGTCTTTTTTCTTTTAAAAACCTTACTATTGTAACTCCTTTACAGTTGTAAAAAGAGATGTAGATAAATGAATAAATTTATAATAAATAAAGTATAAATTAAATTATGGTAAAAAAAGAGGAGAAAATTAGAGATAAAGTTGAAAATCTAAGGGAGAAAATGGATGTTAGAAATATTCGTTCCTCTGACCATCCAAGTTTTCACATTCCTAGAACCTTCGGACAAAAAGCTTCAGATAGTCTTACAAAATGGGCTGGTAGCTGGACATTTATACTTACTGTTGGATTTCTTTTAGGGCTATGGATAATTGTAAATACTTCTTATTTATTGTTTGGAGAAACTTGGGACCCTTACCCATTTATTTTATTAAATTTTATCTTATCCACGTTAGCGGCGATCCAAGCGCCAATAATCCTTATGTCTCAAAATAGACAAGGGCAAAAAGATAGATTCAGAGCCCAAGTAGATTTTGATATTAACAGAAAGGCCGAAGCAGAAATAAGAGAAGTAAAAAAACAACTCATTAGAATGGAAAAATCCTTAATGAGAAAAAAGTAATATCAATTTTCTAATCTATCATTAAATTCTTTAGAAATATTTTCTAACATTTTAGTCTTAACTAACTCTTTATCTTTTATCCAATCTTTGTGACCTAAAATCCAACCTAGTTTTACAAAAGCAGTTTCTGAAAGCATATCTTCCAAATAAACGACTCCAGTTTTCAATAATTCTCTAGCTGTAGAATAAACATAAGGATCCAATCTGCCATAAATTGTTTGAGGCGTAGCAAAAACAAAAATCCCTTTTCTTTCCGCTTCCTTTAATTTATTTATCCAACTTTTTCTAGATCCTTTGGCAGCAATTTGACCCAAACCTAAAAATTCAATTATAATTCCTTTGTACTTTTTTTTAATATAATAATCCAAAATTCCAGGATCGGCTCCGGGATGGAATTTAACCAACGCAACTTTTTCCTCAAATTTAACATCGCTCTTAATTTTTCCTTTGAATCTTCTATTGAAATGAGACATAATTTCAATCTTATCTGGATAAATTTTAGCAAAAGGTTTTGAATTTATTGCTTTGAAAGCATCTCTTTTTGAAGTATGCATTTTTCTTACTTTTGTTCCAGGTATCGCGTAGCAAAAATCATCATTAGTTGAAGCATGCCCAACGATCATAACTTCCGCGATATCTGAAATGGCTGCAACAGCCGCACATTGTAAATTTAAATTGGCATCTGAAGAAGCACGATCTATACTTCTTTGACTATAAGTCAAAACCACTGGCTTACTCAAATCTCTCAAAAAGAAACTTAATGCTGCAGAAGTATAATGTAATGAATCTGTTCCATGAGTCACAATAATTCCTTTGATATCTTTATCATTAAGAAATTTCGCAGCAGTTCTAGCAATTTTTTGCCAATCTTTAAAATCCATTTCTCCAGAATCTTTCATAAAAGGAATCTCAACTTTTGAAACATTCACTTTTTCAAACAAACTAGGATAATACTTGAATAGTTTTTCAGGACTGTCTAAAGGTGAAACTCCTCCTTTCTTGGGATCCAAACGAGAAGCAATGGTTCCTCCAGTAATAATCATCGCAATATTTGGCTTCTTAGAATCTTTCTTTACTTCCGATTCAGCTTTTTTCTCTTCAGATTTCTTAATCAACTTAATTTCTAAAACATCTTTCTTATTAAATCCAATATTATAACCAGAATCCAACTTAAGCAAAACTATCCCTTTCTCATCTTCAGGATTCTCTAACAAAACGCCTTCATAAATCAATTTAGAAAAATGAACTTCAACATAATCTCCAGATTCAGCATTATTTTTCATAAAGAAACAAGCTAAAATTAGTATAAAAATATAATGATTGATTTGAATAAATTCTTATAAAGTATCAGGATAAATAAAATAATGGAATTGGCAAAAAAATTATTGATTGGGGGAATATTATCTACTAGTTTGATATTAACTTCAAGTTGTGGGACAGGTGACAAAAAATGGGCAAGATATATTGAAGACCAACTACCTTGCGAGTTAACGATACAAAAAGGAGATAGTTATTGGAAAATAGCTAAAAAATTAAAAAAAGATACTCCATTTGAAACTTATTACACTGGATGGATTGGGCAAAAGTTAGAAAATTATAGGGAAAATCCAAAAAATAATCATCTAAAACCAAATACAATTATTGAAGTTCCTTGTGGGATTGCAGAACAATAATTTAATAAAGATTTTTTTCTTATAAAACAAATGGTGAAAATTGGATTAGAAATACATGGTTATCTGAACACTAACGAAAAATTATTCTGTAATTGTAAAGCAATTCATGGTGCAAAGGTTTCAAAGCCAAATTCAAATATTTGTCCAACTTGTACAGGACAACCAGGATCAAAACCAATGCTTCCAAATAAAAATGCAGTAGACAAGACAATTTTAATTGCACTAATTTTAGGTTGTAAAATCAACAAAAAATTAATTTGGCAAAGAAAACATTATGACTGGGCAGATTTGCCAAAAGGATTTCAGAGTACGATTTCTGGACCTTATGCAATACCTGTTGGAGAAAAAGGAAAATTCTTAGATATTAATATAACCGAAGCACACTTAGAAGAAGATCCTGCTGCTTGGAATCCACAAACAGGGGAAATAGACTACAATCGTTCTGGAAGCCCTTTAATAGAAATCGTAACAGAACCAGATTTCAAAACTTCTGATCAAGTAGTTGAGTGGTTAAAACAATTAATCATTACATTGAATTATGTAAAAGCAGTAGACAAAGATTTAGGAATTAAAGCAGATGTTAATGTTTCTACAGGTGGCGCAAGAATCGAAGTAAAAAATGTAAATAGTTTGAGTAATATCAAAGCAACAATTGAACATGAAATCCAAAGACAAAAAGAAGACAAACCAACAAAAGTTGAAACAAGGATGTTTAGCGAAACAAAAGGAATAACAATAAAAATGCGTGATAAAGAAGACGCTCAAGATTACAGATTTATTTCCGAACCAGATCTTCCAATAATCAAAATAGATTCCAAAAGAATTGAAAAATTAAAAAAATCTCTTCCAGAAACTCCCCATAAAAAAGTTGAAAAATTAATAAAAAAACATAAAATAGAGAAAAAATATGCAGAAACATTAACAAAAAAATTAGATATTGCAGAATTTTTCGAAAAAGTTGTAGAAAGAGCTGACGCAAAATTAGCAGTACATTGGGTTGCTGGAGAATTAACAAGAGTTCTAAATTATTCCAAAAAAGAATTGGAAGATGTTGAAATAGATCCTGAACATTTTATTGAACTTCTTAATCTAATTGAAAATAATGTAATAACTGCATTAAGAGCAAAAGATATCTTAAACCAATTTGTTCCAACTTCATTCTCTCCAAAAAAAGAAACAAAAAAACATGTTAAAATTGATTCTTCAGATGAAATTGAAAAAATTTGTGACAAAGTAATAAAAGAAAATCAAAAAGCGGTTGAAGATTACAAATCTGGGAAAAAAGAATCCATTAATTTTTTAATAGGTCAAGTAATGAAACAATCACAAAAAAGAGCGGATTTCAAAACAGCTAAAGAAATCCTAGAGAAAAAACTTACTTAAAAGGTTTCAAAATTTCCTCATTTCCATTCCAATCGTCTCTTTTGGGATCATAAAAAATCTCGCCATATTTTACTTCATATTTCCCATCATTATTTTTATCAAATAAATAAAAAATTGGATACAAATCTTTTTCTTCCAAAAATAATTCTCTTACATCGACAAAAGAATCCCCATTAACATCCCAATGATAAGATTGAAATATTCTACTCCCTACCAAATCAATTGTGTTCCCAGGCAATCTTTGTAGAGACCTATAATTCTTAAACTGTTCA
>CAZJVQ010000035.1:0-8403 GCA_964549605.1 Candidatus Woesearchaeota archaeon
ATGGAAGATCATGTTCTTGAAACTGCTGAGTTGATAGGAAGATATTCTAAGGAATGAGATTTTTACAAACATCACTGAGCGTTAATCTTAAAATGTTTTCTTGATAAGAACCTTTTAAATCAAGGATTCCGCCGTCTTCAAGGTGTAGGGTTGGCATAGTCATAAGGGGACCGCTTTCACATTTCTCAATCATTTTTTTGACTTCAGGATGTTCTGAATTATATAAAACGTAAACTAAATGGGAAGGCGTGACTGGTATAAGTTCTCTCCCTTCCCGCCATCCTGTAATTGCATCTACTGTCGGGTGTATCTTTATTGAGGAGTATTTCCCTCCTGCATTTTCCAATGCTATGTTTACCAATCCTTTTGAGAGTTCGTCATTTGGGATTATTTGTTCAACCAAATATCCTTGATCTGTCAATTTCTCATGAATGCTGGTCATTATGTTACATGAAATGAATTCTTTAAAAGAATTGTTGTATTCTTAAACCACAGTTTCACTTTATAAAAGTGGCCTCGGAGAGATTTGGCGTCGGATATAAAATCCTCGCTCGTCCTCTAACAAGAAGTTAAGAGAACGAAACCCCAAGGGATTCAAATCCAAAAGTGGCCTCGGAGGGATTTGAACCCTCGACACCTGGATATCTCCGTTATCTGTTCATATGAACTTTCGCGAATTAACGCGTCGTAAGAGTCCAGTGCTCTGACCAAGCTGAGCTACGAAGCCATAGTTAAATTAGAAATAATTCGTTTAAAACCTTATCTATATTCTCTCCATATAGAATTAAAATATATGTAAAAAAGAATGGGACTTAATTTTATATATCATTTTTTCTTTCAATTCTTAAAATGAATTACGAATCTAATGAAGTAAGTTTTCAAAGTGGATCAATAAAAATAAATGGTACTTTAATAGTTCCGTCAAATAAGGAAAATCTCCCTGTTGTAGTAATGATTCAGGGATCTGGTCCAATGGATAGAGATGAAACTATTGGTCCAAACAAACCATTTAAAGAATTAGCAGAAAATCTTGCGTCAAATGGAGTTGCATCTCTAAGATTTGATAAAAGAACATTCACTTATCAGAAAGAGATAGCCAAAGAAAAAACAATAACAATAAAAGAAGAAGTCATAGAAGATGCTATTTCTGCGATAGATTTTCTGAAGAAGAAAGATGAATTTTCTCATTATTTCCTTATTGGACATAGTTTAGGTGCCTGGACAACTCCTTTAATTGCTAGTAAACTTTCTCTAGATGGGATTGTAATGCTTTGTACCCCAGGCAGATATATTTTTGAATTAATGTTATTACAGAATAAATTTCAAATTAAAGAGAGAAAATTAGATGGGAAAAAATACAAACAACAATTAGAAGAAATGGAAAAAATCATTCAAAAAATAAAGAAGAAAGAATTTTCTCCCGAAGATGTTGTTCTTAATGTTCCTTCATCTTATTGGTACTCATTTATGGAAAGTGATCCAAGAAAACTAATAAAAAAACTTAAAATTCCAATTTTATTAATTCACGGGGGTAATGATTGCCAAATTTATCAAGAGGATTTTAAAATTTGGAAAAATGCTACTAAAAATATGTCCAATGTAACAATTGAACAATTCAAAGACGTTAACCATATACTTGTTGAATATCCTGAAAAATCAACTGGTAAAGAATATAATGAAAAAATGTCTATTAGTAAAAAACTTACTTCATTTCTTACTAATTGGATAAAGAGAAATTCTTAAGGACGAATCTATACTCTAACGATATTCTCTCCAAGTATGTTCGCACTTGACACATCTGAAGAATTTGGTTTCAGATTCATCTCCTGATCTTGTTTGGATTGTCCAGAAATAGGATTCTTTGTGCCCGCATTTTTTACAAGTTTCAATAACTTTTGGAAGTGAAGGGGAATCTTTACTTGAAACTACTGGAATGTCATTTCTTTCAGAGATTTTTTCACTAGTACTTATATTAATTTTTTCTTTCGTAGAATAACTACATCTAGGGCATCCAAAATTCTTTGTTTTTTGAATTAGTACTGCTCCGCATTTGGGACAAAATTGCATTTTTTAGAAATACTCCTTTATACTTAAGTGAATTGAATAATCCATTTAAAAAAGTTTCTTTATTTTTGCATTTTTTAGAAAGTATTAGTGTTCTTCACAGAATCCTCTTTCTGAAGAGGATCTTGAGTTTTCAAAGAATATTAATTTTATCCAACCAATATATGGGGCGAATTTTATTATTGGTTTTCCAACAATTTGATTTGCATTTATTCTTTTTTCAAATTGTAATTGTCCGTTGTTATTGTCGCCAATCGTTGAGAAAATAATTTCCCCGTTTTCCTCTTTTATGTCAATTATTCTGTGTATTATTGGATTGTTTTGTGCAGCATTGAAAATAATCACATCCCCCAAATTAATTTTTTCAGCTTTAGTACCAATTACAAATAATATGTCTCCTTTGTTTAATCCTTTTTTGAACCAAAATTCTTTGAATTTTTCTTTATTAATTTCGAATTCAGAATATTTTGTTTCGTGTCGATTGAACCATTCATCATTATTTGATATAAGGTTTCCGTCGTGGTACATTGAGCATGATTCAACAATTGCTAATGGAAGTGCAGTTCCAGTCACGATGCTTAGAATTGGGAAGAAAATAAATTTTATGAAAACGAAAATAATAATTACTGAGAATAACCAACCTTTGAAACTGTCGTCTTTCCATAGAAGAAACCAAAATTTATTCCAATATTTTCTTGCCTCTTTTTTTGAAGACATTCTGAGAAAAAGCGAATTTACTTTTTAAAATATTGTATGAAAAATAGTTTTCTTTTACCACAATCTTTAAAAGTATATTTTTATGTATACATTCAAGAGTATACACAATGGCAGACATTTTTGATAATCCCATACTTTGTAAGAATTGCGAAAAGCTTATGAAAAAAGTAAGAATCTCAAAAAATGGATATTTGTTAAGGGCTGTTATATGCCAAAAATGCGACGAAAAGGTTCTCCATCCCGTCGATGAGCAGAACTACCACAAATTTATAAACCTTAAAAATAAGGAATTTAACGTTAAGATGAGACTTGTGGGAAATAGTTATGCCGTGTCGATTCCGAAAGAAATTGTTTCGTTTATGAATACTCAAGAGAAAATAATGGATGACATGGTTAGATTATGTTTTGAAGAAATGGGTCGAGTGTCGTTAAATTTTGGGGAACATGAAATACGGAGAAAAAATGGATAAAGAAAAAATTAAGTTAAAAGTTGTTGAAGCGCTTCAAGATGATGCGTATAAAGGAATCGCTAGAGTAGATGGAGAAGTAATGCGGGAACTTGGAGTTAGTCGTGGAGATGTTATTATTATTAAAGGCCATAGGGAAACTGTTGCGATAGTTGATAGGGCTTATCCTGCTGATGTTGGGGAAGGAATTATTCGTGTTGATGGAATTATAAGAAGAAATTCTAAAACAGGTATTGGAGATATTGTTACAATTTCTAAAGCAAATGTTAGGGAAGCAAAAAAAGTTATGATTGCTCCTGCCCAAAAAGGAATAATGGTTCAAGCTGATCCAGAAAATTTGAAAAGAGGTTTGCTTGGAAGAACTGTCGTTAAAGGAGATATTTTGGTTCTTGGAGGAGTTCAAAGAAGAAGAGATTTACTTTCAGAAGAGTTTGGTGATTTAGATAATATTTTTGGAGGGAACCTTGGAGACATGCTTGGTGGAATGGGATTCGGAAACATGGGCGGTGGTCCAACTCAACTTAAATTTGTAGTTGTTAACTCTAATCCAAATCAACCAATAATTATTACAGAAAATACTGAGGTCTCATTAAGTTCTAAAGCTGTGGAAATTAGCGATGATAAAATTCCAGAAATTAATTATGAGGATATTGGTGGATTGAGTGAAGAGATAAAGAAGATAAGGGAAATGGTTGAAATTCCAATGAAGCATCCAGAGATTTTTGAGAAATTAGGAATTGAACCTCCTAAAGGAGTTTTGTTACACGGGCCCCCTGGAACTGGTAAGACTCTTTTAGCTAAAGCTGTCGCTAATGAATCTGATGCTAATTTTATTTTGCTTAACGGCCCGGAAATAATGTCCAAGTTTTATGGGGAAAGTGAAAAGAAAATAAGAGATATTTTTGAAGAAGCTGAAAAGAATTCTCCAACAATTATTTTTATTGATGAAATTGATGCAATTGCTCCAAAGAGAGAAGATACACAAGGTGAAGTTGAAAGAAGAGTTGTTTCACAGTTATTGACAATGATGGATGGTTTGAAATCTAGGGGAAAGGTTGTAGTTGTTGGTGCTACAAATAGAATTAATGCAATAGATCCTGCTTTAAGAAGACCTGGAAGATTCGATAGGGAAGTTGCAATTAATGCTCCAGATAAAAAAGGAAGACTTATTGTTTTGAAAATTCATACTCGAGGAATGCCTTTGATGAAAAATGTTAATTTGGATGAGATTGCTTCTTTGACTCCCGGATTTGTTGGAGCTGATTTAGAATCTCTTACAAAAGAAGCGGCTATGAATGTTTTGAGGGCTCATTTAAATGAGATGAATTTGGATGGAGAGGAACAAATACCTCAAGAAGTTTTAGAAAAATTAATTGTCAATCAAAAAGATTTTACTGATTCTTTGAGAACTGTTCGGCCAAGTGCGATGAGGGAAGTTCTTGTTGAAACTCCAAATGTTGATTGGGAAAGTGTTGGTGGGCTTGGTAGTATTAAACAAGAATTAAAGGAAGCTGTGGAATGGCCGATGAAATATCCTGATAGTTTCAAGAGAATGGGAATTAGGCCTTCAAGAGGAATTTTGCTTTATGGGCCTCCTGGAACTGGTAAGACTCTTTTAGCCAAAGCTGTTGCTAAAGAATCTGAAGCTAATTTTATTCAAATTAAGGGACCTTCATTATTGAGTATGTGGGTTGGAAAATCTGAAGAAGGGCTTAGGAAAATTTTTGAAAGGGCAAGACAAGTTGCGCCTTGTATTATTTTCTTTGATGAGTTAGATTCTCTTGCAGGTAAAAGAGGAATTGAAACTGGATCAAAAGTTACTGAAAGAGTTTTGAATCAACTTTTGGCAGAGATGGATGGATTGGAAGAAATGAAGGACATACTTGTTATTGGAGCAACTAATAGACCAGATATGTTGGATACTGCTTTATTGAGGCCTGGAAGATTTGATAAAATTTTATTGGTAAATGCTCCTGAAGAGGATGGAAGATCGAATATTTTGAAAATTCATACTAAGAATATGCCTCTTGCAAAAGATGTAAGTCTTAAGGATTTTGCTAAGAGAACAATTGGATATACTGGAGCGGATTTAGAATCTTTGACAAGGGAAGCAGCCTTGTTAGCTTTGAGGGAAGATATTAATTCTGATAAAGTTAAGAAAAAACATTTTGAAGAAGCTTTTAAGAAAATAAAGCCAAGTGTAAGTAAACCAACTATTGAAGTTTATAAAAAGATCGAAGAGGATTTCTTAAAATCAGCTAAATCTGCGGTCCCTATTGGAAATAGTTATTTAGGATAATTTTATAAATTGACTTCTTGATGCGTTTTTATGACAAACAATTATCGAAATAGAATTTTTGTGGCGGAAGATTATCCAGAAATAATGATTGCCTATAAAGCTATACTGGAAATGGAATTCCCTGAAAATCCTATGGAATTTTTTAAAGATGGAACTTCTCTTGTGAATAGATTGGATCAGAATCCTACAGATCTTAGAATAGTTTTAACAGATAATGACATGCCAGGAGTTTATGGGAGTGAAATTATTGAAAGTTATGCTAATAAACCTGGATTTGAAGATGTGAGATTTGTTTTATCAACAGGAGATGGAATGGAAGTTGGAGAAAAAGCGTTAAAGGCTGGGGCTTATGGATATTTGGCAAAACCTGTTAGCTTAGATGAATTTACTAAAATGGTAGGAATAGCTTTAGAGTAGGAAGATTATTCTGTTGTAACAATTACGTTTCCGTTTTCTTCAATAAGTATCGTGTGTTCTGTTTGCGCAACTTTTCCTTTTTGAGATTCTATTAACTCTGCGTATTGGTAAATGTTTCCGTTTTCTTCTAATTGTTTTAATCCAAAATTTGCTTTAGTTCCGAATTTTTTAACAATCCATCTAGAGCAGAAAGGAAGATTGTCGTATTCTTTTTTTAAGAATTCTAAAATTTCTCTTGCAATTGGACTTCGGATGTTTTTATCATCTATTAATTTGTAAATTTCTGATGGTTTTCCATCGTTTACTTTTCCATTTCCATTTGTTGCAAAAGGTTCAATTGCATATAATCCTGGTTTCAAAGCAATTTCACTTCCATTATCATAATTTGGAATAGATAGATTTGAATGTAAATTGTATTGATCTATTGAATGCCCGAATAAATTTGTTATGGGTGTTAGGTTTTCTGTTTTCATTGTTTCGTAAACTGTGGTTCCAATTTCTTGAAGAGTTATTCCAATTTTTAATTTGTCAATTGCATTCATAAGAGCTTTTTTCGAAGTTTCAACTATTTTTTTGTTTTCTTCAGTGTTTTCTAAATCTAAAGAGAAAGCGGTATCTGCTATCCATCCATCGATATGTACCCCCATATCTATTTTTAGAATACCTTTTGCCAATCTTTCATCATTATAAGCTGGGGAAGCATGTGCAGCAACATCATCTATACTTAAGCAAGTTGGAAATGCAGGTTTAACTCCCTCTTCAGCCATTCTGTCTTCAATTTTATTTGCTATTTCAACTAAAGGCATATCTTTCTTGATGAAACTTCTAGCTTCTTCCCTTATCTTCGATGCAATCTTTCCAGCTTTGATAATTTTTTCTTTATCCATGCAAATTTCTATCAGATAAGATTTAAATAGTATTTGGTGAAGGTATTTGTTATGAATGAGCCTTCTGATATGCATTATAGTAAGGAAGTTCTTAAAAGTTATATAAGTACACTTGATGCTTTGAGGGTATTGAATTTGCCTCTTGCTAATCGATTTCCTGAGGATGGTAAAATAATATCTAAGTTAGCAAAAGAAAAGATTAGCAAAATAAGAGAAGCATTTTCTAGCAGAGATTTTTTAAGGGAATATGGTGATTGTGACATTTCTCAGGAAATCTTGTGTGAATTTGAAGATTTTTTGGGTGGAAAAATAAAGACTTTGAAGAATTTAGATGAGAAAATTAGACATGCTGGAAATTCTTTAGAATCCTTGAGATATTTACACTAATTAGTTTTTTTCCTTCAATCTCCTATTTTTTGGAATGAAGTTTCCGATTTTTTCTTCTGATGCTTTTCCAGTTCCTAAGAAATTTTCTTTATATTTCATTGCTAAAAATCCTTTTTTGCCAGTTTTAATTTGAAGTTCTCTACCTTTCATCCATTCTTCAACTTGATCATCTGACAACTCAAAAATATTATCTTTTATTTGATCTGCGAATATTTGTGTTCCTTCAATGCTCAATCTTACTTCATCAATATTTTCAACTCTCTTTGCAAAATAAGCTCCAACTCTTTCTATTGGAGTTATTTCTTCTAAAACTCTCAATTGATTTTTATCAATCTCTCCAGTAAAAAGGAACATTCTTTCTTTACCTCGCATAATTATTTCTCCAGGTATCTTCGTAATTCCAAATTGTTTGTTTAATTTTCCTAGAATTTCATCTTTCTCATTTTTATTCATTATTTTCAGATTCATTTTAAAATTTTATTACCTTTAATTTTGTCTCGGGAGTTACTTTCACACCATAATAATTTGAATAAGTTTTATACATTTCTTCGTCAGATGAAAATTTTTCATGCCCTTCTTTATCTTTTTCTGTCAAATCTTCAAAAACTGTTTCCCTAGTTTCTAGAACTTCTGCTTCCATGAATTCTTTTCCATTATTATCGCAAAGAGAAAGCTTATCATTTTTACTAATATCTTTATCATCATTAATTCTCCAAGTTGTCCTCTTTTCTCCATTCAATATTAATCTAATTAAGGGTTCAGAAAATCTTAATTTTTTGATCTGGGATTCTTTTATTAACCAAGATGATGATTGGATTTTTTCTCCAAGCCCATCAACCATTTGAATGTTAAATTCTCTGCAAATTCCAGATTCAGGGATTTCACTATTGAATCTATCTCCACCTTTTGCAAATATGTTTGGTTTTATTTCTGCTAGAGATTTACAAACTGTTGGATCTTCATCAATTGACATGAAAATCTCATCTACACATTTTAATGCTGCCACAATTTTTGCCCTTTCTTCTTGTGGCATAAATGGTTTACCTTTTTTTAGAATAGCTTGATGATCATTATTTATAATTACAATTAACTTGTCTCCTTGTTCTTTTGCTTTTTCAAGATATTCGATATGTCCAATATGAATTGGATCAAAATATCCTGAGGC